>NYWC01000123.1 GCA_002684935.1 Gammaproteobacteria bacterium | reverse complement strand
AGGAGTATTAACTTTAGGAGTATTAACTTTTAATATAGCGCCTGGTTCTTCTTTTACAAGTTTTTCTGGTTTTGAAGCGTTTAATGGACTAGATTGTCTAGACATGCCTAGTTGCTCTTTTGTTTTCTTTAATTTTTTTACTTTTCTTTTTTCTCTTTTCCCTGCAGGCTTGTCTGCAGTTCTTACCATCTCTCCTTGTAAATCGTCAGGATCACCAAGGTACACATTTTTTACACTGCTTCTTTTATTTTGCATTTTAATAATCTGCTTAGCTGTCTTGTCAGCTTTTTTAGTTTTTCTAGCTGTTCCATCATCTTTTCCAAGACCAAAATATGCTGCTTCTTTTCTAGACATACCATCTTTTTTAAGATCTTTTAAACCGTCTTCATCATAATCTCTACCTCTTTCACCACCTGGATAAGACATGTCTTGATCCATTTCGTAATCAAAACCTGGTTTTTCTATTTGAGGTAATTTTAAAGCTTGTGCTTTAGATTCAGCGTCTTGCTTAGCTGACATCTTTTTTAAATCTTCCATTGATACAGATGCTTCTTTTCTAAATGGAGATCTTCTCATTGGAGAAGTTTTTCTTGATAGTGGGTTGTTCCCTTGCTTAAATGCCATAATTATCCTTTTGCTATTTGAGTTATTGCACCACCTTTGTAAGGCACTGCTGCTAGTTTTAGTTTCATTCCTTTTGCTCCATTGCTAGAACCTTGTCCGTGTAATCTACCTGCTTGATCTAATGGTCCGTCCCAAATTTGTGACTCACCTACTATACCTACAGCTTGTTTTTTAGACGCGTGAGTATGTGCTTTATCTTCAATCATAATTTTTTATTTATTTATTTATTTTATAATACTTCCATATCGTCACCCATATCTCTATCAAAAGATCCAGGTACTTGTGTTCCAAACATGTTGTTACCAGCAGCGGCAGCTCCTGGAGTAAACGGTGAAGCAACTGTTGGTGTGCTAGGTAATAATTCAGGTGCGTCATTTAGTTCTGGAACTATACTTCCTGCAGCCGCCATAGCATTATTTATTCCTTGATTTGAATATAAACCAGGCGCACTCATATCATCTTCAGGCCCAAGAACATTAGTACCACCATACGCAGCTCCTCCAACTGGACCACCATCTTGTCTAGTTTGAATAGCTTGTACTTGGTTTTCTAACTTAGATATTTTAGCATTCATTCTACGTCTGCTATTTTTACCTCTTCTGGAAAATGGACTATTACTCATCTTTGTTTATCTTTATTTACGTTATAGATAGCTTGTGTCAGTACTTTGTCTGTGTAGCTATCTCCTTTAATTAATTTATTTCTTCTTTCGCTAGAAGGTATATCGTCTTCACCTAACATGATTCGATACATTTTACTTATAAGTTGTTTGCACTTGAATGAAACTTTATATATGTTATACTTTTGAGTTGTTCTGTTTCTATGTCTCCATACAACAATCCAATCTTCTTTTAGTAATCTGTTCCAGCGCCTGTTATCCCAACTATAAGAATATGTACCTATTTCAAAATCATGCTTAGAAAAAAACTCCATGCAGTCAAAGTATATTAACAACTCTAAATCTGCGTCATTTAAATCGTTGTTTTTACAAGCCCATTTTCGTATTATACGGTAATGTTTTAGCAAATTGAGATCTTTTAAGTCTCTAGCTTTTAGCTTTTTCATAAAACAACGACAACATCTTGTAGTTTTATAACGTGATATATAGTTTTTTCTATTTCAATCTTAAAACCTTGAGTTACGTCATAATATATTGTATCATTTTCTTTAACACCGACTACTTCTGACCCTATTGACAGTACCTTAGCCTCTATATATCTTATATCTTCTCTTTGGTTTTCTGCAAGCATTAAACCACCTTTAGTAGTTGTAGTACCTGCTTTTGTCTTTTGTATAACTAAATTTCTACCTATTGCTTTCATTATGCTCTTAAATTATTAATTACACAATCTGTTGACAATATTGTAGTTGCTACTGAAGCTGCATTAATAAGAGCACTTTTAGTAACTAACAAAGGATCGATAATCCCATTAGTTATCATTTTTACCATATTTCCTGTAACAACATTTAATCCCATACCTTTT
Organism: Gammaproteobacteria bacterium; assembly: GCA_002684935.1. GTDB lineage: Bacteria > Pseudomonadota > Gammaproteobacteria > Pseudomonadales > Pseudohongiellaceae > UBA9145. The sequence goes on along the minus strand of NYWC01000123.1, from coordinate 4,534 downwards.
CTTGTAGGCGTTTCATAATCTTGAATACCTGCGTTTTCTAGTATAGTTTTAAAAGGAGCTTTAATTGCTTCTAATAAAATTTGCTCACTTTTACTTTGAGCTTTAATACCTGACGAAGCGTTTAGCAATGCTATACCTCCTCCTGGTACTATTCCTTCTTTTATTGCAGCTTTTGTAGCACAAATAGCGTCTTCGACTCTATCTTTCTTTTCTTTTAATTCTACTTCTGAATTAGCACCTATTTTAACTACAGCAACTTTTGCTGATAATCTAGCTAATCTTTTTTCGTATTGAACTTTATAACCAGTTAGCTTAGTATCAAGTAATTTCTTTTTAATAACTTCTATAAGATCAGTCACATCTTCTGAAGGTTCACCTACTCTTATTATAGTTTCGTCTTGGTTACTTGTAGCTTTTAAACATGAACCTAAGTGTTCTGGTTTTATTAAATCCATATCATCACCTAAGTCTTCATTTATAACTGTAGCCCCTGTTAAAAGAGCTATATCATTTAAAACTTCTTTTCTAGTAAAACCAAATGTTGGGCTATCTACTATGTTTACTTTTATATTGCCTTTCATTTTATTCATAGCAAGAGCCGCGTAAACTTGTTGATCACAGTCTGCTATAATTAATAATGCTCTTTTTTGTTTTATAACATATTCTAATACATTTTGTATTTTTCTTATGTTTGGTATTTCTGATTCTACAACTAATACTAAAGGTTTTTCTAAAACAGCTACTTTCTTATCTTTATCAGTAGCAAAGTGAGCTTGCCTTAATCCTTTTTCATATTGTATACCATCTACAATATCTACAATTGTTTCAGACTCGTTAGATTCTTCCATCGCAACGATGCCTGTGTTTCCTACAGCTTTAAAAGCTGAACCTATTAAGTTTCCAAGGTGCTTATCATTGTTAGCTGATATAGTTGCCACTTGATCTATCATTTGACCTGTGACTGGTGTGCTGTGTTTTTCTAAGTGTTTTATAACTTTTTTTACAGCTGAATCTATACCTTCCTTTAATACTCTAGGATTTTCTTCTGGTAATTTGTTTTTAGCCTCATGTAATATAGCATGAGCTAATACAGTAGCGGTTGTTGTACCGTCTCCTGCCTCTCTTACTGTTTTGCGTGCCGCTTCTTTCAGAAGAACGGCTCCCATGTTTTCTACTGAATCTAGTAGAGTTATTGTGTTCGCAACAGTTACACCATCTTTTGTGATGATTGGTTGACCGGTTTCATCTTCAAGGATAACACATTTGCCGCTAGCCCCTAATGTGGAGCTAACAGCTTTTGTGAGTTTATCTATCCCTTTAAATATCTTATCTTTGGCATTGATACCGAAGTTAAGATTCTTGACAATTTTGTCTGACATAATTAGATTAGATTAAATTTGATTTATTTATTTAAAGGTTTTTACGACTTTTGGTCCTTTCAAGAAATCTACTTTCTTAGCATAATGATCTACTGACGAATCAATAGCTGTTTCTGCTGCTTCAAGTGTTTCTCTTCGGGTTACGTCGATCCAAGTATCTTCCTTTACAGGGTGTTGGTACTCGGTTTGAAAAAATCCATTTGGTAATTGTACTATTCTCCAGTGTTTTTTCTCTGAAAGATGTTTCCAAAAATTAATAGTTTCTTCGTTGGGTTGTGGTTGACTATTCCACGAACTAGTCTGGTAATAAAAGGTCATTGGTTTAAAATTTAATGGTTAATAAAATAAGGTATTACGAAATTGCAGCGTACGCAGCAGATACAAACAATACAGCTCCTGGAGTTGCAGCTTGATCTAAAATTGGCTGTGATTGCTTAGCAGCAAATGTTGGGCTTGAAGCAGCTACTGGAGAACCAGCTGGTCCATCAGGTGCTACTACAGCTACTCCTGCAGGTGGTAAATAAGTTTGATCCCATGCTCCACCGCCTTTTGGATATACAACTTCTTGCCATGGAGTTGCCATAGCTGCGATAATTGCATCCCAGAATGCTTTAGTTACATTAGCTTGTGCAGCTACAGAAAAACTGTTACCAGCTGCAGCTCCTGTAGAAAGAGTATACTTAAAGTTGTTACTAAAAGAAATTACTACTGTTCCAGCTTGTGTTGCGTTAGCCGCTTTTCCTGTTGCTACAATGTTTACAACGCTTAAGTCTGGTCCTGCCACTGGCATAGGTAAAAGACTACCGTTGATGTTTAAAGTTAAAATTTTTGATGCCATTTTATATTTTTTAATGGATTAAGGTTCACTGTTTTATTTACATGTGTATTTAAGGCGAACCAAAAAATCAAATACACACGTTATGTTTTACCAAGTTGCTATAGCAGCTCGCTTCCAAGTATTAGTAGCAGTGCATACATATATATAATTAGCATCTGTAGCTATTTGACCTGTCACACCGTTTGATGACGCTGAGGTTGGAGCCGTAACATCTGATATAGTACCAACAATACTAGACACAGTGAAGTTATAAGTAACTTGTGTGTCATTAACTGAATCTATTCTAGACCCAATTAAGACGTCTGTTGATAATGGAGCTACTATCGGGTAGCTGTATATTTGTGCCATAGTTATTTACTTGTTTGTTATATCTATATATTCACACGTAATATTGAAAATTTACATAAACAGTGACACAAGGGTATTACTATTATATATATAACTACCTATTGTCACTAAAATAAAAAAATGTTATAAATTTAGGGGTGTAGCGCTGCCCCCTCTCCTACTCACTTTATTTTTAAAAGAAAAGTCGTTTCATTTTGCCGGGCCCCACCGTGTTTTCTAGCGTTTTACGTATATATATCAGCGTTTTCCGCCATCGTCTATAGTATTTTACCTTTTTCTACAAGCTAACTACGATGCTAGCTTATTTACCTGTCATCTCACTCGCCTCATCGTCTCACCACAGCCAAACCAGTTCACCATGATACACAATAATAATATATATGACTGATTGTCATGACATTATGACATACTTATATTAATATAATAGTATGACACATTGACACATTGTGGTATGACAGTATGACATTCTCTTACTATAAATAATCATACACCTTTTACAAAGCTAATACGACTCACAATGGATAATATAAATGTAACTAATAACAACTTAAATATAATAACTATGTCAACTTTAAATTCTAAAAGATTTGTAATCAGAAAATCACTAATTGGTAAAAACCAAATCATCTCATTCACTAACAAAAAAGGTATCACTATTGAATACAATCATGATATTGCTTATGAAATTATGAAAGATAAATTAAATGCTATGAATTGCTTTAACAAGTATAAATCTTATACAGCAAGTAACAATATTCCATTAGTGTTAAGAAATGTAGAGCTAGTGTAATATGACAAACTGTCATGACAATCTGACATAATGGTTAATGTGAGTTCGATTCTCACTATGTCAACTAACAAATATAATATGATAACTACTGAACTTTCTAAAAACTGGTACATAATTAATAGTGACAATACTATTACTTACCTTAAAGATTTATAAACTATGATAACAAAAATACAAAAAGCATTCTTCATTCAATGTCTAGTAGATGATGACAATGACTTATATGAATTAACAATTAATGGTAAAACATTCACACTAGATAATGTATATGATTCACCTTATGGTAATCTATTTGATGAGTTAAATATACTAGTAGATACAATACAATAATATGATAATAACTCAAACAATTAATAATACTGTAGTCGATATGACTCACATAATAAATCTTCAAAGTGAAGGAGTATTAACTAGACAAGATGTCTTAGGTATAATAGAAACTAATAAACAATGTATAATATGAGCAAGAAAAGAACTCGCAAAGTAGTATTAAAACTAACTAAACAGCAAATACAAATGATGGAAGATCAATACTGGAAAAGGTATAATAATTCGAAACTTAATACAATGTTAAACAGATAATAATAATATATGAAAATAATCAAACATAAATCACAAGACTTATATACTTGTAGCATTAACAACATATCATTTACTAGCCCAGATTACAGCAGTGTAATGAAGTGGCGTGATGACAATGCACCAAATGCAGAGTATTACAAAGAAATCAAAGTATTACATGACAAAGCAATGCAAAGCATGTATGATAACAACCCAACTAATTACACAGGCGACTAATGGCAAAAATGAAACAACTCGATGAAATGGCAGACAAGCTAGTTCCTCAAATAATGCACAAAATATACAATACAGTATCAACTGAATTATCTTATAGCGATCTCGATCTTGAAGGCGATGATTTCAATGATGCTCATGACTATGTAATGACACTCGTAATAAATAAATTAATAACAAATAAGTAATATGGACAAAAGAAAAACAATTGCACTAGCGTGCTTAGTATTTATCGGTGGCTTCTTAGCAGGTCAAACTTCAAAAGTAAATCAAATTAACAATAAACTATCAGAGCTTAACATGGATTGGTATCAATGGCAAGACGTAGAAAAAATAGTAAACAATGAATCTATAAATGGCTGGTAATAAAATACTAAAACTATT
>NYWC01000122.1 GCA_002684935.1 Gammaproteobacteria bacterium | reverse complement strand
CCACGCTGTAGCGCTCCAACCAATCGAGATCAACGGCGATCCAATCCACAGGGAGTTTGTTTTTGTTTCGGTCGAGATAATTCAGCGATTCGGGATAACGGACTGCAACCTCACGTCGAGCAATCAAGGGAACCAAAGGTGTATTCGCGCTCACAGAGGCGTCTTTGGGGATCAAATTCAATACTTGGCGTGCATCCTGTCCGTGCTCCCATTGCTGAATAGGACTGCTAAACACCATCGGACTAACACTGTCAGGCACGATCCAGGAGAGGCTGCGATGGGGGTTGCTGCTCACGGTGAGCAGGAGAGAAAGGCTGATGGCCATTCCCCAGGCCAGACGAGTGCGGCGGCCGGGGATTGCTTGCTGGCGACGGCTCCACCAGAGCAGCGTCCCCATGCTGAAGCCCGGCACCACCAGCAAGGTGTAGCGAATGGTGATCGAGAGCGGGTCATTGCTGCCTTGGGCCAGAAATAAGCCAAGCAGTGATGGGCCTGCAAGGACCCATGCATCGAGGCTGATCAGGGGCACCATCAGGAAGGGAAGTCCCTGACCAAGCAAGTACAGAAGGGTTTGGCCTGGGGGGGAGATCAGTTCCTTGAGCACGGTCAGTGGCTGTCCTAAAGCCTGTTGCAACATTGAGAGGCTGCTGGCTCCTTCGCTCGGGTCCGCGTCGAGATATTGGCCAAAGTTCTCCACCATGAACCGCTTGCTGTTGTCGTCCGAGAACAGCGGCATTAAGGCATTGGTGACCAGCACCATCCATCCAGCTCCCCAGATGATGAGGGCAATCGCGATGGGCCATCGTTTGGGCTCTCGTAAGAGCAACCAAAGTCCGATGGCAATCAGCATGATGCCGGTGTCTTCTCGAATGAGCGGGATCACGACAGCGGCGCTGAGGATCAACCACCCCATTCGCTTCTGCAGACCCAGCATCAAGGCAAAAACAGCTCCTGAAGGATCGGGCAGTGTCCAGTGAGGAGCTCACCCAGGCCTGTCTGAAGCAGATTGATGAGACTAACGAAGCGCTCAATGCGGTCATTACAGTCTGTCCAGAGCAAGCCCTGGAAAGCGCACGTGCGGCCGATAGCGCGCTCGCCAAAGGCGAGTCGAAGTCTCTGACGGGCATACCGCTGCTACACAAGGATATTTTTTGTACTCGTGGAGTGCGCACGACCTGCGGCTCGCGCATGTTGGAGCAGTTCGTTCCCGCCTACGATGCCACGGTGGTATCGAAAATGAAGGCGGAAGGCGTTGTCATGCTCGGCAAATGCAATATGGATGAGTTCGCGATGGGATCATCCAACGAAACCAGTTTTTTTGGCACAGTGAAAAACCCCTGGGATCTGAGTTGCGTGCCGGGCGGTAGCTCTGGCGGGTCAGCTGCAGCCCTTGCCACCGGAATGGCGCCTCTGGTGACGGGAACAGATACCGGCGGCTCGATCCGACAACCCGCGTCTCTCTGCGGCGTCACCGGGCTCAAGCCCACATATGGCAGGGTTTCCAGGCTGGGGATTATCGCTTTTGCCTCTTCGCTGGATCAGGCTGGGCCCATGGCTCGCACCGCCGAAGACTGTGCCCTTGCGCTGACCGCAATGGCAGGGATGGACGATGGCGATTCCACGTCTGCAAACCTGCCCGTGCCTGACTTCCATAGCGCGCTCAATCCAAATCTTCAGGGACTGCGGATCGGATTGCCTCGCGAATATTTTAACGATGATCTGAATACTGACGTGCGCGCTCGGATCATGGCTGCGCTGTCGGAGCTGGAAAAAGCGGGCGCCTCCTTGATTGACATCGATCTGCCGCACAGCCATTACGCCATCGCCACGTATTACGTCATTGCACCGGCAGAAGCCTCCGCCAATCTGGCCCGCTACGACGGTGTTCGCTTCGGTTATCGATGCGAGCAGCCCTCGGATCTGGAGGATCTGTATCAGCGGTCGCGAAGCGAGGGTTTTGGTGAGGAGGTACAAAGGCGGATATTAGTGGGGACCTACGCACTCTCGGCAGGTTTCTACGACGCGTATTTCAACAAGGCGCAGCAGGTGCGGCGGGTTATTACAGAGGACTTCCGGCGCGCCTTCGAACAGGTCGATGTCATTGCGGGCCCCTCGGCACCGGGCGTGGCGTTTCCATTTGGCGCGAAACAGCAGGACCCGATCGCTATGTACATGGAGGATATTTATACGCTGGCGGTCAATCTGGCAGGTTTGCCAGGTCTCTCCACACCAGCAGGTCTGATCAACGGAATGCCGGTTGGCCTGCAGCTCATTGGCAAACCCTTCGACGAACAAACCATTCTCAACGCGGCACATCGACTCCAGATCGATACCGATTGGCACTCTGCGCGCCCTAATCTCGAGACCATCGCGTCATGAATTGGGAAATCGTTATGGGGCTAGAGGTGCACCTGCAGCTGGCGACACAGTCCAAGATCTTCTCCGGTTCCTCAGCCCAGTTTGGGGCCGCACCCAATGAACAAGCCGATGCAGTCGATTTAGGTATGCCGGGCATGCTCCCGGTGCTGAACGAGCAAGCGGTTCGCTATGCGGTGAAATTTGGGCTGGGTATCGGCGCTCGTATCGGTGATCGGTCGGTTTTTGACCGCAAGAATTATTTTTATCCTGATTTGCCCAAGGGCTACCAGGTGAGCCAGTTCTTTTCCCCTATCGTCTGCGAGGGGATGTTTGAAGTTCCTCTCGAAGATGGCACGCTTTTTCCCATTCGCATCACTCGCGCTCATCTCGAGGAGGATGCGGGGAAATCGGTCCATGACGTGTTCCAGCAGGAAACCGGGATCGACCTAAACCGCGCCGGGACACCCCTGCTAGAAATCGTGACCGAGCCTGACTTTCGATCCGCGGAGCAGGCAGTCGCCTATCTAAAAGCTCTGCACTCACTGGTGACTTATTTGGGGATCTCCGATGGCAACATGTCAGAGGGCTCTATGCGTTGCGATATCAATGTTTCCCTGCGGGAAAAAGGCTCACAAACTTTGGGCACCCGCACTGAGATTAAAAACGTCAATTCGTTTCGCTTCGTGGAGCGAGCGATTCACAGCGAGTATGAGCGTCAGGCAGATATTTTAGAGAGCGGCGGAACGATCACTCAGGAAACGCGGCTCTACGATGCGGAACAAAATGTCACCCGCTCAATGCGCTCAAAGGAAGTCGCCAACGACTATCGCTATTTCCCTGAACCGGATCTACTCCCAATTGTCATTGACAGCGACTACATCGAGGCAGTGCGCGCTACCCTACCCGAGTTGCCGGGCGCGAAGCGGACCCGATTCACGTCAGATTACGGACTCAGCGATTATGATGCGGCCTTAATTGTCCCCCACCATGCAATGGCCGACTACTTTGAAGCGGTCGTTCAATTCTGTAAGGCGCCCAAACCCGCCGCCAACTGGATCCTCGGCGACCTCTCTGGGGCGCTCAATCGCAACGAGATGGGCATAGAGGAAAGTCCGATCACGCCAGAGCGACTGGCCGGTCTGATAGTCCGAATTGAGGATGGCACTTTGTCTAGCAAGCTGGCGAAGCAGGTATTCGATGCCATGTGGGAAGGCGAAGGCGATACCGATGAGATCGTCGCAACGCGCGGGCTTAAACAGGTCAGCGACTCGGCCGCGCTGGAGGCGATGGTAGACGAAGTCATCGCAAACAGTCCGGACCAGGTAACCCAATATCTTGCAGCGGACGAGGCCAAACGAAAAAAACTCAGCGGTTTTTTTGTCGGTCAGGTCATGAAGGCTTCCAAGGGTCAGGCCAACCCGCAGATGCTGAACGCGCTACTGCTCGAAAAGCTGAACAATCAATCCTGAACCCGTCCCTTTAGATATTTGAGCCGATTTTCGCGTTTTTGGTCGGCGCTTTTTCGCAGCAACACATAAACCGCACCTGTGCCACCATGGGCAGGCTGTGCTGAGTGAAACGCCTGCACCGCCTCCAGCTCGCGCAACCAATGATCAACGTAACCTTTCAACACGGCGGCGCAATCGCCCTGCGCTTTCGATTGCCCCTTGCCGTGAACTATCAGTAGGGTACGGAGCCCTAGACTCGTGGCTTCCTCGATGAAAGAGAAAACCTCATCCCTCGCTTGTGTCACCGCCAATCGATGTAAATCGAGCCGTGCGTCAATTTGATAATGACCCAGGCGAAGTTTTCGATAAACACCGTTCTGAATCCCCGGGCGCTTGAACTCGAGCACGTGCCAAGCGTCTAGCGGCATGACACCATCATCGACCAGCGGATTAAGCGTTGCCTCTTCACCCACCGCAGCGAGCTGTCTGCCCTTTTGCTGGTCCGCGGACAGTCGATCCTTGATCAAGCGCACACGCGCTTCGCGGCCCAGGGGTTTCACGCCGGACATTTCTTCCGCAAAAATATCTTCGTCACTCACAGGAATTTGCACTCTGGTCGACGGATGGGACAGTATAGTGCTCCCATCTGGTGGCGGGTAACTCCATGAACGGTAATCTCGTGACAGGCGCTGGCTATTTTCTCCGTGGGCTGGCCATGACATTCCAGCCTGGCCTGCGGCGCTTCGTAATGGTGCCTTTAATTGCCAACGTGGTGCTCTTTAGCCTCATGGGCTGGCTGGTTTACGAGCTGGTCACTGATTTTTACGACGCCGCAATGCTCACCGTGCCCGAATGGCTTCAGTTCCTATCCTGGATCATCACCCCGCTGCTTTGGCTGGTCGGTGGACTGATGACCGGATACGCCTCCACCCTGCTGGTGTTAATGCTGACCTCGCCTTTTCACGCGCTACTCGCCGAAAAGGTGGAGGAGGTAGTCACTGGCGAGGCGGTCCCCGCAGTGGAGGGTATTGCAGCGACCTTGTTAGAGGTGCCACGGGCCCTGTTTCGTGAAATACGGAAGTTTCTCTGCTACGTGCCGATGGCATTGGCGGTGCTGATACTCACCATCGTTCCGGTCTTCAATGCCTTCGCCCCGCTAGCCTGGTTCTTATTGGGTGCTTGGATGATGAGTCTGCAGTTCGTCGACTACCCGATGGACAATCACCGTCTGCCATTTCGTGAGGTGCGCGATGCCTGTGCGGCGCACAGACTATCGACCATCGGCTTCGGGGGTACGGTGGCATTCTTCACCGGCATCCCGTTCCTCAACTTGATGGTGATCCCCGCCGCAGTGATTGGCGCTACGCTATTGTGGTGCGAGGAATTACGTCCCCTGCGTTAGGAGCGCTCGCGAAGCGGCGGTGGGGTGCAGGCGAGAGAATGTCCCAGCAATGTCTCAATATCCGGGAGCAGGAAGGCGTCATCTTCACTGGCGAAGCTGATTGATACGCCGGTGGCGCCAGCGCGGCCAGTGCGGCCAATACGATGGACGTAATCCTCGGGATCCTCGGGCAGGTTGTAATTCACCACGTGGGAAATGCCTTCGACATGAATTCCCCGACCAGCCACATCGGTCGCAACCATAACCTTTGAGCGGCCCGACTTGAAATTCTCAAGCGTTTTGGTCCGCTTGGCTTGGGTGATTTCACCCGAGAGCATGCCACAGTCGATACCTGCCTTACGAAGCTTCTCGTAAAGCCTTCTTACCTGGTCACGCCGGTTGGCAAATACGATGACACTCTCGACCGCAGGATCATTGAGCAGATCCATTAATACCGGAAAACGTTCCTGACTCGTAACAAGGTAGACCTTCTGGTCAACCGATGCAGTCGCTACATGCTCAGGTTCAATTTCCACCGTAATGGGCTCAAAAGTCCATTGTTGCGCCAGATTCATGATGTCCTGGGTGAAGGTCGCCGAAAAAAGCAGGGTCTGTCGATCTTCTCTGCGCGGTGTCGAGCGAACAATCCGCTTCACCTGAGGAAT
>NYWC01000121.1 GCA_002684935.1 Gammaproteobacteria bacterium | reverse complement strand
TTCCAGAAGATAACGTAAAGTATCACTGCGTTTATTATAAAGACAATCATAAAGTTTAATTGAGGCTTTGAGAATTTATATTTCATTCTCTAAAGAATCGGTAATAGTCTTAAGTTGTGCGTTAATTTTAGAAACCTCACCCTTTAAAGCCCCGTACTCATGGTCAATTAGCAGTTCATATATATTGTTTACAGACTCATGAAGATCATTCATAATATAATTTATATTACGGATGCGTTTCTTTTCTAGTGGAGAGATATTCATAGCTACTTTATTTCTCTTAGCATCATTCCGCCCCAATACTCATCGAGTGATTTAACTGCTTTGTAAATTTTACGTGATTGTTTGTGTGTGGTATCAAGCTCTGTCTTAGTGGAGTCCTTTCCTTGATTGCAATACAGGTCAGCGTCTATCTCAAATAAGGCGTCGATTTTTCTTTTATTACTCCAACTAGTAAAGCTTAAAATTTTATCTATATCATCCACATTATAAGACATAAGTATACTCGATACTTAAAGTTAGGAAATTTTTTCTAACATATCATTTATTTTATCAAACTTTTCTTTGAGATAACTTGTTTGAGGTACGTATCCATATTCCTCCCTGCACTCTTTAAAGATTTCTTTTAATTGTGATTTAATAATAAAATTTAAATGTTGATTCTTTTCTTTTAAATTAATATTTTGATTTACGTACCTATAATATTTTGATTTTAAATCATTCTGGTTTCGTATGTTGATAAAATAATTAACCTTTAGTCTATCATACATTTCCTCATAAGCATTGACATAATAAAAGTCATTATTAAAAACAATACCTTCAAAAACTTTTAAACCGTGAAGCACGGTGGCGTGGTCTTTACGTAAACAAGAACCTATTTCAGCTAGAGAGTGTGAGGTTAAATCTTTACATAGCCTATAGTAAACAGCTCTAGCGTAAACTAAATTACGATTCCTACGCTTGGTTCTAATATCGGTGTCGAATGTAGACATGACCTCATTTCTTATTACTTTTAATTTAGTTCTGTCTTTAAAATTATTGTTTATCATTAGTTATAGTTTTGTTTAGGTTAATGTAATCTAAGTAGTCGTCACAGTCTATGACGTTAAATTTAAAGAACAGTGGATGCATTGACTTGCTGTTCAAATATTCTACACTAAAAAATAAAGGACTCTTTAGTTCTACTACACCAGCTACTAATCCAAATCTTTTAGTGGGCATAGACATTCTGTTTTCTTGATACATCTCCTCAGCTAATCTATCCAGCTGCATAATAATGCCTGCGCTATAAATAGAAGGTAAACTTTCAAGGTCCTCTAGGAATGTTTCTTCCATTTCATAGTAGTGCTCATCCCCTGTGTATTTCTGCGGTAAATCCATATTGTCTCAGTTCTTTCAGACGGTACTCCTGAAGCTTTGACACTCTACCTTTCTTGGTTTTGATTTCGTAGAACTCAATCCCATACTCTGGGTGCAATGCAAGAACATCTGGTATACCATTCTTGTTAGTCTTTATTAACTTTAAAACAAAGTAACCATCAGCTTCCAACTCTTTAATTTTCTTTGTCTGAATCTGTTGCTCGGTCATATTATAAAGTTAGTTATTTATTTTCTTCCTTTGCCTTTTCTTTTTCTTTCTCGGCATCTTCTTTTAATTGTTCGATGGCTTTGTCATAACCTTTCATTCTTTTAAGAGCTTCAAGGGTTCCGACTGATAGGCTTCTTATCTTCATCATCTCGTTGATGACTTCTTTCATAATGTTATCAAGCTTATCTAGCTTGTTCATCATCTCAATTAATTTTTGTTCTTTCATATTTATAAACTTAGTAAATCTTTTTTGAAGTGACGAAGCGTGTAATCTTTTTTCTTAGTCACTGTTTTGTAAATCCTTGTTTCGATTCCCTTCTCTGCAAATACCCAGTAGACATCACTGGATTTAGAATCCTTTGTTGTCATCCTGTCACGTGATTGCCAATAACTTAGAGCTGAGAAATCTATGTTGTAATATACTAGACAGTCAGCCTTTTTTAAACTAATCCCTTCTCTTCCGCTGACAATCTGAAGAGCTATGTTTTTGTTCGTGGTATTAAATTCATCTAAGTCATCAGTTAAACCATCCCCGTAGACTTGTTTTAAGGCACCATACTCGGCTTTAAACTTATAGAATATACCTATCTTCTGATTCTTAAATTCAGTGTGTATAAACTTAGCTTTTGAAAGGTCAGTTACCATACCTTTTCCGCTTTCCAACTTCACGGTTCCTGAAAACAGCTGATGTATCTTTGACATCTTCTTTACTCCTGTATCCCCAAGGATAGCGTCATCCGTTTTCTTTCCCTCAATAACACTATGCTCCCTCATTTCTTTTACAAACCTATAAGTTAGGTCGCTCATCTTAACCTTCAAGACATGTTCTTTTATCTGAGATTTAAATCCCGCCTCTTTCTGAGTGTAGCTAATCATGTATGGTTTCATTTCATCAAGAATTGATTGCTTCCCGTCATCATAATTATTCAAAGGAAAAGATTTAATTACCCTTTGTGTCACATTGACATACTCTTTAGCAAACTTATAAAAGCTAACATGATGTTTAAACGGACTCGATGGACACGCATACACTTGATGATACATCTGACTAAATGACTCAGGAGTGGGAGTACCCGACATCAAGATAACATAAGGCTTTTGTTTGGATACCATTTGTTTTATAAGTTTTGTTCTCTTACTTGGTTTAGGATACGCTCCAAGTGTATGAGCTTCATCTAAAACCATAAGGTCAAACACCCCTTCTACCTTGTGTAGACTCTCATAATTGATGACAGTCAAGTCATAGTTAGGGTTTAACTTCTTGTAGTCAGCGGAAATAGAACTAATTGCTTTCTTTTTAGTCACAAACAAAAGATTTTTTATACCTAGCTTGTTAGCCACACCCATAGCAGTCAACGTCTTTCCTGTTCTTACCTCCATAGAAAGATAGACAAAGCGGTGTGCCTCCAAAACCGTGTGGGACTTATCTATAATCTCTATTTGATAGTCTCTAAATTTCAAAATATAAACTCTTCTTCGTTGTCTTCTTCTTCGCTAACTTCTTCTTGTAATTGAATCCACCTACCTGTCATGTCTCTACCCTCTATTGGTTCTTTACCTGTTTTGAATACACAGTAGTCGTGTAACCACTTATAAAACTTCTGTCTGCTTATAGTAAACTTTGACTTCGGTCCGTAATCAGGATACTCGTTGATGAAATCAAAATACATTTCATTTTTATGTATTTGTAATCCAAGACTTAATTTGTCATTCTCTTCCTGTCCATTAATTAAACCACACCACTCAATAAAATCATGAGATGTTGCAGCGGACAGCTGTCTAATCTTCAAGTTAACAAAGTTACTCTCGACGAGTCCTTGTTTTAAATACAACTGAAGACACTCAATCATGTAGTTGTCAAACACACACCACTCATCATCATCCCAATCTCCAAAGAACAACTGCCCAAACTCATCTAAAGGACTAAAGTTTTTATTATAATGTTGGTAAAGTTCTAACTCCCACTTCCTTCTAGCAAAACTATTACCCGCTCCTTTAATTGCGTAGTTAGTAGTGATAGCAATCTTAGGGCTTTTATCAAATGGAATCTTTATTGCGTCTTTGTTTTTCTTTTCCAGAGTCAGACCTTCTGTCACCACGCTGAAGAGTCTCTCGAAATTAAAATACTTCTTCACATCATCAAAGCAAAGTATCTGTGTGTCTGCTGACACCAATTGATAAGCAAATGATTTCTCAAAAGCAAAGGCTTTACCGTCTATTGTAACTAGCTTTTTCATGTGGCTCAGAGCGTTCATAAATATACCCTTACCTGTTCCACCTTCAGGGTTGTCTGATATGACCTCGTCATTAAGTATAACGGCAGGACAATACGATAAGTTCTTATGTCCGTGCATTAAAAAACCTATCGTTGACTCCATTGATAGTTTTCTTTTAGAATCTTTGTTGCATACATTATTTATAAATGTTCGATAGTCACACTCTGTGGTTATACAATCTTTGTATGCTCTGTCTATCACTTGGTCTTTCCACACATACCCGTCTAAATCCACATAGTCAATCGACCTGACCCTGTCTTGCTGTACCTGAACCGCACAATTATTAAAGTATAAATAAGATGTATCACTTGTGTCCTCTATAAAATATACATCAATGGTATTAATAAGAGTCAGGAACTCTTCCTTGAACAACCTTGTCTGCTCGGCAAAGTAATTATAGATAGACACATCTTCTAGTTGATACAAGTAATCAAGTACGAAATCTTTTATTTCCTTCTCGCTTGTATGGTCAATTAGATTGTTAGTTATCTTAACAAAGATAAAACTCTTACTTCCCTCAGGGGAATATTTGTGAAACCCGTTGTCTTCAAGAAAGCGTTTAAACAACAGCGGTACTATTTTTATAACACCCTTCTCGTTCTTAGTCCAAAACTCTTCTTCCTTTCCCTCCTCTGCTTTTTTAATTACTTCATCAATAGTCTCATCAGGAATATTTGTTTTCTTTAAATCATTCTTTACATCTTTCTTTGGCTCTCCTCTTTTTAATCTTTGCTTTATATTATCTATGGTCTCCGTGTCCTCGTAATACTTAGTCCCGTGTAAATTCTTTTTGCTATACGCTGAGTTAATTGTAGTCTCTATCTCTCGTGTGGGAAAGTCTTTGGTTGCATAGTTGTTACATATTATTGAAGCGGTAGACCTGTTAATACCAAACTCATTCATAGCTTGGGCTATAACATAGACATTATTATTCCTTTTCCCTATTGACATTGGGTACTTGAGCGTCCACCACTTGAGTAGTATCTCTACTATCTTGCTTTCGTTTGTAATTTTTAACAAAGGTTGACCTTGTGCTAAATGCTTTTCTTGGTATTCGTCTTCTTCTAGTTTTTCCCATATCTTACTTTGTTCATTAACATAAAGCTGTGGGTCAGAACTTTCGTAACATACCCTTGATACATTCTTTGAGGTTGTATCAAAATAAGGGGAAGCAAAATGTTTATTAAGTGCATTGAAATATTTTTTATGATTGTCTGCCTCAGGAGGTATCTGCACCAACACTTTCAAGCCATTGCCTGAAGGCGACACAAACACGCTGTAAACAAACTTACTTTTTTTAAATTTCGCCCTGTCTTCTTCTAAATCTTTTTTCTTTTTATACCCATCAAGGTCAAGGCAAATCAATCCTGAATGAGTGACAAGAGAAGAGTCAGCACGCTTGTTAAAGGTTCCTGAGAAACATATTGAAGGTAACCTTTTTTTAAGTTCATTCCTTTTTGTTTTATCCTTTTCCGCTCTAATGCTTTTGACTAACTCTTTATTCTTCCCTTGCTTTATTCTTTCGAGTATAAACATTACTTCTCTATGGAAGGGAGCGTCAGTCTCAAGTATGTTTTTAAATATTGTTACTTCTTTTTTCAATTTGTTTGTATGTTAAAAAAAGGAGGAGGAAAGACTAATTAATATGAAAAAGAAAAACTCTCCTCGCTCCTGTTATAAATTAAATTTAATTAACTAGAATGGTGCTTTGTCAACCTTGACATTGTACCACCCGTTGCCCAAGTAAATAGTGTCCACATTAGACTCTCTTTCTTCAGCAGTTTTTGAAACCATAGCCGTAGAGTTCTTACCATATTGGTCGTCCCCGTCAAAGATTAAGGCAGTCAAGTTAGCATAACTTCCCTTCTCTCCTTTAACTATTTTTTCTTTTGGTATCTTATCAAGGTTAATACTTATGTTTAAAGTACCAATAACCTTTCTTTGATTACTCATATATATATATTTAAATTACTTTTTTAGTGTACGACGCTCGTACATCTTCAGTTGCACCCTCACCATAATACTTCTCGTATTGCTCAAGTGCCTCCATAACTCTCGTTCTACCCATATCAAGAGTATCTTGCGAGGGAGTTATCTCACACACGTCATAATAAACTTTTCCTTTACTATCTTCCTTTGGTTTCTTCCCAATAAATATAAACTTAAAGTTCATACCATACATCTCTTTATAGAGATACGCCTGAGAATTATATCCAAACGAGTCAAGTGTCCACTTGTTGAAATCACTAGGGTTTCCACTTGTAGTTTTGAAATCTATTATGACATATTGTCCCGTCTCATCTGTCGTGATGAGGTCGGCTTTCCCTTTCCAATTGTGTCCATGTAGTTCACAAATGGTGGGTTGCTCTCTCAGAGCCTCAGGATTGTTAAGTAAATCCCTGATGAACTGAGTACACTCGGTCTTGTCGCTTATAACCCAATCCGCTATGTCTTTAATCGCCATAGCTTCATTGGTTTTTAAAACAAACTCAACCTTGTTCTCCTCCAAATACTCTTTGTATTCTTTAGAGTTTCTTGTCTTAGCCTCTACCATTGGAAAGTTCTTTGCTTTGTCTTCCTCTAATAAAAGCTGATGAAAATACCTACCCGACTCCAACGCTTCGTTTAAACGCATTGGCTTTCTAAATGATTTGATATCGTTTCGTAGCGACTTCACATCACTATTAGAGAGGAACTTAGACCCGAACTTCCCGTAGTAATCTTTGTCGTTCTTTAACTTCTCTATTATCTTACTACTTTCCATACATTTCTTTTTTCATGTTCTGAACTAGCTTCGTATCTAGTATTACTTTTTCTGACATAATAACTAATATCTCCTCCCACTCCTTACCCTCTTTCCTATGGTTTTCTGCACTCTTTTTCATAACTGCATAGTTAGCCTTAGTCATTTTGGTCTTGGTTAGCGGTGTCATTAGTTGTTCTACTTCCTCTTTCTTTTGTTGTTTTTGTTGGGTTATAGCATTGGCAACCTCATTGTATGAAGCAACCGCAGCGTCTATTCCTATACCAAAATTAGCTAATGCTCTACCCCAAGCTGATGTCTCGCAGTTTTCTACATAACTTGTCCTGTTAATGAATGAACTTCCCTTTACCTCTTGAGCAATCCCAGACGCAATCGGGTTTTGTTTGTCATCATAAATTATAGCCTTAATAGTTATTGATGTATCGTTGATGTCAACGACTTCGGATATCAAGCTGTATCCAATATAATTAGAACGAAAATGTTTTAGTCTTTCACTGACCTCAACATATTCTTTCCCCTGTATGTTTACTGATTTTAATTTAGTCATTTTTATTTAATTTTTGAGTTAGTTTATAATATTTTTTTAGTATGTGTTCTCTTGTCTCTTTGAGAATCCTTAGTCTCTTAGGACTTTGTCCTGAGTTCATCTCTCGAGCCATACTATCTTTTACTCTTTCTAATTTGTCTTTGTACTTTTCTAATGTTAATTCTATTACTGCACCCGTCCACCCTTTGTTTACGAAGAAGGAATACAAGCCTTTGTCTATCTCCACATAATAGTTTGCACTCTTTTGCGGGTCATATATTTTAATCTCTCCACTCATATCATCTTTGGTTATCTTAACACCTAAGTACACACACGCCTTGTAGCCGTCTCCGTCTACCTCGACACTTGAATGTTCAGAGCGAGCCTGTTTAAACACTCTCTCTAATTCATTAGTGTTCAATCTTGTTTAGCTTTTGAATGATATGCAAAAGGTCAGGGTCTTTATCTACCTTCGCCTTGAAGCTATGGACTGCGTGGGCAATGTTAGAAACATCTTGGACTAGTCCAACCTTATCTGCATAAGATTTAATTTCTGTAAATTTCATTTGTCTTTTGTCATGACAAAGGTAGAACAGGAGTTGTCTTGCTTCGACGACTCCCGCTTCCCTTGACTTTACAAACAAATCAGAACTCTCTATACCCAAATGGGTACAAATATTTTCGGTGTATTGTTTAAATATATACTCTTTCATTGTATTTCTTTAAGTTTATTCATTGCTTTATTAAAAGTCTCATACTCTTTAAAAGATAAGACAGATAAATCAATTTGGTTTAAATCTTTAATTGAACTTGCTACTGCTTTTACAATAGCCTCAATTCTTAACTCTTCAAATGTTTGTTCTTTTTGCATAATTAAAAGTTTAATAATTGTAATCTTCTTCTGTACTTCTTAGCTAAAGCAAACTTTTTCTTTGCTTCTTTAAGTAAATATAAATCTCCTTGAGGTATTCTACAAACTAGATAAGGCTCTCTTGAAGACTTTCTAATAACCTGTACATCTTTCTCAGAGTCAAAAGAAATCAATAAGCGTACTGCTTGGTTTCTTTGCTCTAGCATACTATCGTATACAAATGATTTATGTCGTTTCTTTCTGCGTAGTTGACGCAAGAAAGGTAGTGAAGGGGTTGAAAATAATGTCATAATAGTCAGTCGTTTTTTTGTTGCAATCTAAACAATTATATGTAAGTGCGGTGTACTCTCCTTGATACTCGTCATTTATCATCTCGATATTATTACTCCCACACACGCTACAAATTGTTTTTTTCATTGATTATCTAATGCAAAGATATGTAATAATTTTTTAATAACAAAATAAAAAAAGAAGAACGACTCAGGCATTACATTTTTATATCGTCTTTCGTATGTTGACCCTTTCATGTCAACTGCCTGACCTTCTTTTAGAGTTCGTTTAAACGTTCTCTTTACCAAGTTATAGTTTTTTTGCTTATATCCATTTCTTCAAAATAACCTCTAACCTGAGGGTATAACTCGTCATGCATATTATCATCTAACATTTGAAATTCATTGTCCCATATATCAATGTCATCAATTCCATAACCATTTTGATAATAAGCCGTTGCCTCATATTGTTTCCCTTTGTAATCAAACTTCAGGTTTAAATGAAAGTTCATACAATACGCTTCCTCTGAAGAAATATTAATTATGCTATCCTCTCTCTCTTTTAATTCGTGGTCGTGTCTTTCCATAGTTTTAATTGTTTATTTGTTTAGTTTTTGGGTAATTAAATAGTTCAGAAATTTCATCAATTATATTATCTCCAAATTCTTCGTTACCATATTTTACAAGTATGTCTATTAATTTATTATGTTTCTCCATAGTTTTAGTTTTTATTTCTTCCATAACTATATGTATTTATTTATTAAATCCACACCCTCATAGACATCTATAAGGTGTTCTAAGTTCGTTTCTGAAAACTCTTCCTCGTACTGAGTGAGTTCTCTTCTATTCATATTCTGAAAGTCGCAATCTAAAAATGTGCCACCTCCGTTGCCGTCATTCCAAATCAGCAATCCATTTATGTTTGTCTTGCACTCATACCCTAATCCTAATCGAGTCTTAAAGTATCGTACACCTGTAACCTTTAATTGTTTTTCCATATCTTATTTTTTATATAATGCTTTTAACATTTCTTCCATAGCAAAATTTTGCATTGCGTATAGGTTGTCAACCTTCCTGACTTCTTTTTTGGGAGAGTCAACAAGTTTTATAGAGGGTTCGTTTAAACGCTCTGTGTCTTTTACTTTTTTCATCTTAATTTAAATGGTTTTTCGTTCATGTTTAGTAATCCTAAATCAAATTTCTTTTTTTGATTTTTCAATTCTTTATTTATACTCTTAAACAAATGGTCTACATCTTCTTGAGTATACCTGAATTTTTTTGGGTCTGCACACTTGCCTACCAAATGAAGATTTTTAAATAAGTGGTTTGCTCTTATGACAATTAGTCTTTCATAGTTGTCTCTTCTTTGAGTGCTTCTATCTTTTTTCATAATTAAGTTAAGTTAGTATCTTTACACGCAAGTTGTAAATCTCTCCAGCTTTCCCAATCAAAAACCAAACTCTGCTCTTTAATTTGAGCGTCAAGTATATCAGATAATTTAATTTTATCTGCGTTCTTGATAACATCAGCTTGACGGAGTCCCGTTATA
>NYWC01000128.1 GCA_002684935.1 Gammaproteobacteria bacterium | reverse complement strand
TTTCCAAGACATAAGATAAATTTTCAGTCGTTATTATGGCGTGGTGCTATTATCTAATAAATTGATCGCTTTGTGGCGTTTCGTGCAAAGGTCTCTACTCCAGATTACGCTCACGGAAATAGCAAACAGGGTTGCCTTGATTCGCGATATCACAAGCATTTATCTGCGCGAGTTTTGTTAAAACAAAGAGGTCTTGGATATTGATCTTTCAACTGACTAGCGTCATATCAATCATCGGCATGATTTACCACCTGCGCCATGCGAGTATTAATAGTTTGTTTGAATAATCAACTCTGTTAAATATTTTCATAACAACGCTCTATAGAATACTCTCAAAACGATTTTTTGATCGATTTTTGATGACATTGTCCGCGGCAAAAATTTGGCCGTTCATAGCAATATAAACACCGTCTTGGATCAGCTGTATTGCCGCCACTGCGCACCCAATATTAAAGACAGCATCATTGTCAGCGAAGGCAGCTGGTTGCAGTGCGCCCGTCAGAACAATCTTTTTCCCTTTTATTTGATTTAACGCGTTTGCAGTTTCCACCATCCCATCGGTACCGTGAGTAATTAAGATATTGGCGCAGTTATCATCTCTAACGGCGCATTGAATGATCTTGCGATGCTCATCTGTCATATCCAAACTATCAATTCGCATGATCTGTTTTACTTTCACATCAAAACTTACATTCATTTTGGTCAGTAACTCTTCAACAACCGGATGACCGACTTGAAATTCACTAGCGGCATCAAAATAAACCTTATCGATAGTGCCACCAGTAGTAAACACGGTTAATTGTTGCATAAGACTTGTCTCTTTAAAAAATTTGGCATAATTAGAAAAATACTTGTCATCTCGAAAAAGAAGTACCTTTTCAAATTCTTTCGTCGCGGTATACTCAGTATTGAAGTTTAACGCAACCATCGTCACCGATCACTGATCCATTCAAAAATATTGGTCGTATACTGGTTTGATCAGGAAGAGGCGACGGCAATGTTGGATACTAAAATTACTGTTATAGACGAATCAAAAAAATGTATGCCACGTGCTTCGGTGATAAGCACGGAAAAGCGTTCAGACCGTTGGTCACTGCTACTCGTTCAAGTTGGCGAGAATCGTGACCGAAAAGCGTTCGCTCAGCTTTTTAGTCATTTTGCTCCGCTTCTCAAAAGTTTTGCTCAAGCAAGCAAACACGACGGATGGTTTCCAGGCCTAAGTGAGGAGCTGGTTCAAGAGGTGATGATAAAAGTCTGGCAAAAAGCTTCCGGCTACAAGCCAGAAAAAGCGTCTGCCACGACTTGGATATATACAGTGGCTAGAAACTGCAGGATCGATATGTTACGGCGCAAGAGTAACACCCAGCACTTGCCGCTAGAAAATGAAGACTTTTGGCATGAACCCGATGAAGAGACACCGGTTTCGCTGCTCAGACAAAAACGCAGCGAAGACAAAGTACAGGCTTCATTGGAACAATTACCAAAGGAGCAAGACGAAATTCTAAGGAAAGTTTACCTTGAAGGTAAGTCGCATGCGGAGGCGTCCGAAGAACTCGGGCTCCCCCTAGGAACTGTTAAATCACGAGTGCGATTGGCACTACAGAAAATGCAAATTTTGGTAGCACCAGAATTTAGAGATGAATTGATATGAGTACACTTAAGCACCACCCAGACACCGCCATGCTTGTTGAGTTTTCGGCAGGGACATTAGAACCCGCCCTAGCAATTTGTGTGTCTGCTCACCTGCACTTTTGTGATCGTTGTAGAAACGAATTATTACGGCTAGACCAAGTAGGTTCACAAATCATGAGCCAGTCTGAGCCAAGTGAGGTCGATGAGCAACTTTTCGACAAAGTTATGGCGCAAATCGATAACTTGCCCGAGCAGACACAAAATCCGAAGCCTGCTCGCAGCAATTATTACCCAGCGTTGGTTGAACAGCTGATCGAAAATACCGGAGAAGAACTTAGCTGGCGAAAAATGTCTCCCTCGGTTGACGTTGCCAGACTCAAGACAGGCCAAAGCGATTACGAAGTGGCTCTACATAAAATTTGTGCAGGGGGCAAAACACCTAAGCACGGACACAGTGGCAGAGAGTTCACTGTGGTTTTGAAAGGCAGTTTCTCTGATGAAAATGCTGTCTACACGGAAGGCGATTTTCTTTTAAAGGAAGCAGGCGATGAGCATCAACCCATGGGAGCGCAGAATGGTGAGTGCATTTGCTTGTCTGCTCTCGCGGCACCGATAAAGCTATCAAGCAAACTCGGCTTTTTGATGAAGCCTTGGTTGCGAATCAACCCTATCTAGTCAATAGCTCTGCGGGTGTAAATCACCAAATCACGTACACTCCACTGATCAATTTGTATTTAGATAAAAAAAGGACCTCTCGCGAGGTCCTTTTTTGTTAACGTAATATTTAATCTAGCGGTTAGATTTACCACTTAAAAGTCATATTGCGCTCTCAGGTACCAAGACCCGCCCTCGTAATTTGCCGCGGTCCGTCTTGGGTACTGCAAACCAACACTCATCCGATTAGCGTTTGGTGACCCAATCTCATCAACGTATTCATCGAGAATATTAGATCCGCCAGCTGTGATACGGAAGTTATCAGTCACGTCATAGCCCAGCTCCATATCAAGGTAAACAATGCTATCAATTTGCGCCGAAGGATCGGTATCAGCACCAATGGTACCGCGCTCGTCGTAGTGCTCACCGTAGAAGTTTAATCGTGCCATCAAGCTCCACTTCTCACCGATATTAGTGAAAGTATTGAGAACCCAACGATCTTCAGGATAGTTATTCTCAATATCTTCTACCAGAGAATCAGATACTGGCTGGATATCATTGATCAAAGTCTGATCAGTAACATCCGTAGTATTGTGATTAAAGGCAAGACTGGCGTTAGTTTCTACGCCGTCTGCAAGCTCAAACGTGGACGACAGTACCAAATCGAAGCCCTGATGCTCTATCTGCAACGCATTGGTATAAAATGAGATAGAACCACCACTGCCGTTGGGAATGTCTCCGGTACGATAGATACGATCATCCACCGCTACCTTGTACAGATCGAAAGTCAAGGTGCTGTTATCACCGATGTCGGTGGTCAAACCGAAGCTCATGTTAACAGATTCTTCCTCTTTCAACGGAGCTCCACCCACCGCTATCGCGGCATCACTGGTTGGTCGCACCAACCCTTCTTCAACCTGTAACCCAGTGGTTCCGTCAAAGGTTGTAATGACGGTACTTACATTAGCCTGACCTGGGGTGGGAGCGTGGAAGCCAGTGGATACAGAACCGCGTAAAGTCAGGTTATCGCTAACTGTATAACGACCAGCCACTTTTCCGTTTACTGTACTACCAAAATCAGAAAAATCCTCATAACGCACAGCGTACTGCATCATCAACTGATCGCTTACGTCATGCTCTAAGTCGGCATAAAACGCCAAGTTATCACGAGAAAATTCTCCGGCATCCGCGGGTTTTACACTACTCATGCCACTGGTGTTACCGTCAATGGCTGCCTGTTCACCAGGAACAGTGGTAAAGGTCTCCTCTCGCCACTCAGCACCGTAGGCCAGAAACATGTTGGACCCAACTGACTTACCAAAATCTGCGTTTAGATTGAACTCATCCTGATCGTAACCGCCCATTTCAAAATCTCGCTGGAACGTACCATCTGACGCAATACCCAAACTAGGCGCTGTGGTATTGTTCAAAACATAACGCAACTCATTCGATCCAGTACCAATACTTAAATCATAGCTAGTACCATTGCTGAGTTCGCCTTTCAAACCTGCTACCAAGGTTTTATCGGTCTGAGCGCCGTCCAAAAATGGCGTATAGCCCTGCCGCAAAGTCCCCTCAGTCCAGTTGTCAGACTCACATAAAGCGGCAATTGTGCTGTGAGCGGAAGAGCAGTCAGTGTCGTAACCCTTGCGATAGAAGAAGCGGTAGCGACCATCGGTCTTCGCATAGCCACCGTGCGCATACAAACTGGTGCCATTGGCATCGGAGGTTCCCATGTTAAAGAACAGACGATCACCACTGGTTTCCGGCCGACCCCAGGTTTGAACAAAGGGTGTATCACCAAAAGGAGAGTCTGCACCCACATTGGGCACACCGGCATCGATCAACCCTTGGGCAACTGGTCTCTGTATACCTCTTGAGAGGGCATCGTTGTCAGTGGTTTCAAAGCTGATATTCAAGAACCCGTCATCACCTAATTCAAAACCGCCGTTAGCTGACAGTTTCATCGATGTTTCGCCCTCAAAAAACTCGCCGTACTGAAGTTGAACTTGACCTCCCTCGGAGGCATCTTTAAGTTGAAAATCCATCACACCAGCAATGGCATCAGAGCCATACTGCGCCGCTGCACCATCACGCAGAACCTGGATATTCTTTAACGCTATGCTAGGAATCATACCTATGTCAACACCGTGAGAACCATTACCGGCAGCTGGGGCGAAAAATTGAACAAGCGCTGAGCGATGCCGTCGCTTTCCATTGACCAAAATCAGTGTTTGATCAGGCGACATTCCACGAAGTGATGTCGGCCGAACAAAAGCACTGCCATCACCGGTGGCCGGCGTCGCAGTGTAAGATGGCACTAATGCCTTCAAGGTATCGGTGATATCAGCCTGATTGCCAAATGCAGCCAGTTCTTCCTCAGAAAACACATCTACCGGCACCGGAGAATCGACTACCGAGCGCGGTTCATTGTTTCTGCTACCTACTGTTACAACTTCTTCTATGTTTAGTGACGCTGACTCCTGTGCTATAACTAGCTGACCTGCGGTTGCCGCCACAGACGCAACTGCCAAAGCAAGGAGATGAGCTCCCTTGTGCTTATCCATATGTACTCCCCTCTGGTTAAAATTATGATGCTGTGCACTCGCATCCAAACAAGGCTTTTGTCATTACAAGCGTCATGACAAGAACCTCGGTAACATTACTATAGTATATTCAGTAGATTCCGAGCCAAATTTGACGTCGCTGTTGTATGGCCATTGGCCTCAAGACTTTCTTTTAGTAGTCTAACTGATGAACTATTAGATAATAATCTCTCTCCAGTACCTTTGTACAAAGTATTTTCGAAGCCTACGCGGCCGTGACCACCTAATTTTGCCGCGCACACAACACACTCCAGTTCACGGCGACCGAAGGCACAAACCGACCAGACAGCATCTGTAGTTAACGCGTCCTTCATGGGTCGTATATCAGCTGGGTTAGCTGCGATATGTGGATCATAAGCCCCTAAAACAAACAATACGGCGATATGGTCGCCAGGAATAACACCAATCTGACGCAGATAATCAAATCGGCGGACATCTTCAGGATTATAAAGTATATACTGAGGTGAGATAGATTCCTTTGCCATCCAATGAAAAAAGTCACCGGCTTTAGCTTCCTCACTGTAACTCGGACAGAGCTCTCTTAAGGCTATGGATACAGCTTCAGGCCGAACTTTACGAACAACATCTATCTGTTGATCACAGCTATATTTGCCAACTGCTTCTGTGGTGATCTGGATAATCATATCGGGGCCCACCGCTTGCCTAACCTTTTTAATGGTTCTTTTATACTCATCTGCATCAAGGCTATGAAAACCGTGATCATCTCTGATATGCATATGCAGCATAGAGGCACCACTCTCATAACACTCAGCCGCAGTGTAGGCGATTTCCGACGCTGTGATTGGCAAGTTTGGATGATCGAGCTTAGTTTTACGGGCGCCGTTGGGCGCTACACAAATTATCACTGGCTGCGTCATCATCAACACTCCAATGAATGATTTTTGAGCGAACGATCCACCGCGTCTCCAAGTTTTGAAACGATTTCGTCTATTTGTTGTGCATTGATAAGATAAGGTGGTGCTAACAAAACATGGTCTCCTTCCACACCATTAATGGTGCCGCCATTAGGATAGCAGACAAGTCCCAAGTCCATGGCATTTCGCTTAATTGCCGCATGTATTTTCGCGGATGGATCAATTGGCGCCTTGGTTGCGCGATTAGAGACTAATTCAATAGCCCTGAATAGCCCTCTTCCACGAATATCGCCAACATAGGGATGATCATTGAAACGTTCTACCAACCGCTGATGGAGTTTCTCTCCCATGGCATTGACATTTTCCAGCAATCCTTCCTCTTCGATCACTTGCTGTACCGCCAGTCCTGCCGCACAAACTGTGGCATGGCCGATATATGTGTGACCGTGCTGAAACACCCCTGAACCACTGGCAAATACTGAATAGATGCTAGCAGAACAAAGCATTGCACCTAGCGGCTGATATCCGCCAGCCAAGCCCTTGGCGATCGTTAATATGTCTGGTGAAATTTTTTCCTGATCACACGCAAAGACAGTGCCTGTTCGACCCATCCCACACATGACTTCGTCCAAAATTAACAATATGCCATGGTCATCACATATCTGAGCTATAGTGATTTCTGGTGTATGAGCTGAATAAGATGCGGTGTTACCCTGTTGATTGATCTTGGCAGATCAACAACCAACGAGGTAAACCGCATATGACTGATAGTACGATTATTTCGCTCAACAAACCAGAACAAGATCCATTGAATGCATTACTCAAGCAAGGCGCTCAGCAGTTGTTAGCCAAAGCAATAGAGTCTGAGTTGGCAGACTTGCTTACTCAGTATTCAGAGCATTTGGTTGATGGTAAACAGGCGGTTGTTCGTAATGGTCATTTGCCGGAACGACGCATACAAACAGGCGTTGGCGACATTGCCGTTAAAGTGCCAAAAGTCAGAGATCGTTCGGGTTGTGGGATTAGGTTCAATAGCAAGCTGATTCCACCTTACTTAAAACGAACCAAAACGGTTGAGGAGTTTATTCCTTGGCTGTATTTGAAAGGTATCTCAACAGGAGAGATGCAACCTGCACTGGCTGCATTGTTGGGTGAAAATGTTAAAGGCTTGTCAGCCAATACGGTGAGTCGTTTGAAGCAGCAATGGGAGTCTGA
>NYWC01000127.1 GCA_002684935.1 Gammaproteobacteria bacterium | reverse complement strand
TCCATCTGCTTGCTTTTGAGTATCAATACGCCATATACCTTTGGAAAACTCATCAATGAGTTGTATGCCCTCATGGGTTTTGTTATTCCATTTAACTTTAGGATTATGATTGTGTTCGTATTCTTTTTTCTCTGGGAATAATAGCTCTTCTATTGAAACTTTATCATATTTCCTAGAGGAGTAAGAATCAAGCCACATAGCTTGAAGGGATTTGATTTTTTCGTGGCAGTTGTGAGATTTGCTTTGCTTTAGGAAGTTTTTGATATAGCTCTTTTGAGTGGTGGTGCTTACTCCAAATCCAATGCTCATTCGGGCTGCCCGTTTCGTGTTGACCCCTATAAGATCCCACAAATTCTCTGCGTAGAGACGCTGTAGTGTGCCCTTTGTTCTACGGCAACTTCTCTACGCCATCTCTACGGTTTGTGGTATAGTGCTTCCAGTGAGGCAAGGAAGAATGACTAAGGAAGCAGCTTTAGCCCTCGTCTCTGAAAACCCATACACAGGCAGTGCTAATCAAATAATCCATCTATCCATCGGCATCCATCAAGCTTCTCTGGAACTGGATAGGCATACTTTCCGTGAGTTCAGAGAGCAAAGCGGTATCGGGGACAAGGTTTTTTCCAAACTCAAGGTCATCGGCAAGACCATGAGTGACCTTAATCAAGAACAAATCGATGAAGCATCACGTTTCTTGCCCGATTCATATTCTACTATTCACGTTCTTTCTAGTCTTACAGCCAAAGAACTTATAACAGGTATAAAGAAGAAAAGCTTTGATAGAAATATCTCCATTAGAACTGCAAAAGAATACGTCAAGCAAATAAAGTTTCCTCGATTAGCTGGTAAGATCATTGAAAACAAGTTAAAAGATAATATTTTTCTAATTAGTATGCCGTCTGATCGCAAGCTTACAGAAGAGCAATCCAAAAGCTTCAAACTCTCTCTTGAATTAATCTGTTCACCATATGGTGCAGCTCTAGAAGAAACAAATTCAGGCACAACAACTTCTCTAAAACAAAAAGATAGAGCGGAGCGAGAGGTGTTTTGGAGAGGAGTATTAGAGAAGGAAATATCTATTGAATGGTTTGAACAGACTAACGATGATATTAAAAAGCAATTCAACATTAAATCTATTGAAGAGCTAAGAACTGGACCTCTTCGTTCATTTACAGGTTTTTTAATGTGTGCTGGCGGTGGTAGAGAGGTGTTTTGGGATAAATTTGCGAAAGGATATGTTGCTAAGCTTAATTTGGAGCAAGAAATGACTGGTAATCGCACTCAAAGACATAATATAAAGCGTAGGTTAGATGAAGTGCTAGAAAAAAGAACTGAATTAGCTGTTTGGCACAACGCTATGCTTAAAAGCAGTGGTTTTTTATTAAGATGAGAATACTATAAGTGGAATGGTTGGATTCTCACGCACTTCTCATCCCTCTGCGCCACATCCATTGCTTCCAGTGCTATAATGGTTATAGATAACTCTATATTATGCGAAATCAATTAGTTCCATTTGAAGGCGAGCAAGTAGTTTATGAAGGTCACCTCTCTGAATGGAGAAGGCGTGATGATGAACATCATATTTGCTTTATGAACTTATCAGTAAATCAATTTAATAGTAATAAGCCCCTCAAAGATGGCTTGGCTACTTGTATTGACCATCTTTGGATGACCTTTGATGATGACTTTATAAAAGACGCTCCCAAAGACCTCTATACCAAGCGTAGTGGGCTGGGGCAGGTTTATTGGTATACAAGGGGTGATGGAAGCTTGGACCTCTCCTTAAAGCCTGTTGGTGCTATTTGCCTGGACCAGTACTTCACTTTGATAGATGAATATCATCATACTAACTATAATTCACATAGAATTAAAATTCTCTTGGACAAGCTGTCTAAGTTGTTTTATCAATATGATGTTGAAAATGTAAATTGTTATTCAACCATTATGGTGAGCCATCCAATTCACGAAGTTATGGAGATGCTTAGAAGAAAAGTCAACCGTATCAAAAGAGATTTACGATCTAATGAAGAGAGGTTTAAAACTATCAAAAACTACGGTAAGCCCACGGGTGTTTCCTTATTCAATACAAGTAGAACTATCAAAAAAGTGAAGGTTGGATTTGCTTAGTCTTTAAGTCCCATAAATCTTGTTTGAGCTCCCATCAAAGGGGGCTTTTCAATGCCTATATAAAAATATGAGTAATACCAATGAAAAAGACTGAAACCCCAGAGCAACTCCTTCAAAGATTCAGCAAGAGAACCGCCCAGCTTCAAGCCAGGAAAGCGGAACTTCAATCTGCCTACGATGAGTATCTAAAAATTGAAAGGGACTTGCAGCGCCTTGAGGGGTCCGCACAAGTGGTTACTTATATGACTTTTGGTGAGCTTCCTTCTGATGGAAATCACGATCATTATCTGAACCATTCTCCAATTGAACCGTCTTCTAATAAATAATAGAAAAGAGCTAGAACGATGAATTACATTGACCAAATGCGTCAAGCACTTAATGAAGTCGCTGATACTACTGAATATCTTGCAGAAGAAAAAATTACAGAAGGTGCTATTGCTGATAAGATGAGAGCAAATCTCAAAGCCAAAAAGAAAAGTTGGGATGAGAAGGGAGAGAAAGCCAAAGCTGATGGCTACAAAGCTCTAGACCACGCCAAAAAGACGCAAGACGACCTAGAAAAGTCTGATTTCATTCAAAATGTAGGCGAGAGTTATAAAAAATATCTTGCTAAACGCATTAAGTATTGGTGTAACAGTTAATTCTATAATAATCATAATAAAAGCCCCCGTTAAGGAGGCTTTTTTATTATCAGGGGTTCTCTAAGTCATCAATTCTCGCTAGAGCAGCATCTAGTTCTACTTTCAGTTCCTTTACAGCATTCACCAAGATAGGAAGCATTGCTTCTGTTCTCATTTGATATTGTTCTGGGTTGTCCGTAATAGCAATACCAATATGACCTCCCATAGAATGTTCAATAGAAGACAACTCCTGGGCAGAGAAACCATAACGCCAGTGAGAGTCTCTCAACTCCCAACCTTCGCTGTAGTCCCACTTGGTAAGTTCTGGTGTTGAGTTGACCGTATCAATACCAGCAACAGGTTTCTGATACTGGAACCGTATTGGATTGACTTGCTCAATGAAGCTCATACCAATACCAATGGTTGTAATACCAGTTTTCCAGCGTGTATCAGATACGTTGGTTAGACCACTACCATCACCAGTGATGACGCCACCATTGGTAACATCTAAATCTCCCTGGATCTCTACATCACCATTGAATCGGTAGTCTCCATTCAATACAACAAGAGTTTCTATGATGCTGATTGTGGTAAGGAATGGAATACCTGGATTGGAGATTGAGTATGACCCATTAGCAAAGTTGAAGGTATTTCCACTTGGACCAGTATATTGTCCAGTAAAGGTTTCTCCATCTCCAAATTGGACTTCGTAAATGTTATTAATAGTGAGCGTACCAAAATCACTGGTTCTATCTGTACCACCATCATCAATTTTATTAATAGAAAGATTAGTTGGATTAGCATTTGGGTCTAGCGTGGCTTGACCAGGACCAGCAGGACCAGGATCAAAAAAGGTAGTAGTTCTCTCATAGGGCAAGTTGACGATAGAGACACCTCCGCCGCCACCAGTCGCAGATGGATTCTGTGCTTCCCATTGTGTGCCTGTCCAAGTAAGAACTTGGTTGTTAGATGGAGCAGGAGTACTTACATCACCAATGTCGTTTAGGGACGCTACAGAAGCTGCTTGTGCTTCCCACTCACTTAAAGTGCTGTTAAAAGTTAGAACGTCGTTGTTAGATGGAGAAGGAGTACTTACATCACCAATGTCGTTTAGAGCTGCTATACTACTAGTAGCAGTAGGAGTAATTGTGACCTCTACATTATCATTTGCTCCAGGAAGAGTTCCTGTAAAGGTTCCACTAGTGAATCTAAATGTGTTGGCTACATTGTCGGTATAAGTTCCTTGGAAGTAACCAGCCCCACCATCAAAAGCAATGTAGACAAGATAATCGAGTCCAGTAGCAATAGCAGAGAAGAAGTTTGCTTGGCTTACCCCGTTTCTATCGTTGACGTTGATACCAAAGGTGGTTTGAGCAACATTCAAACGGATCTGCCCATTTAATGTGGTACCACTACTTGTGGAGGTTGAATAGGTGTATTGAAGACCACCTGGATTAGCACTACCTGTTTGAGCTGCTTGTGCTTCCCACTCACTTGTAGTGGTGTTGTAAGTTAGAACGTCGTTATTTGATGGAAAGGGGGCTAATACATCAGTAAGGTCGTTTAATGTACTTGCACCAAATATATCAACTGCTAATGAAACAGATGTCCCTGCTGGAGGAACAGTTCCAGTTGGTAATGTAGTACCCCCCTGTACAATCACGAGACCTGCCCAGGTTGGTCCTAAGATTGGCTCTGCATCCTCGGCAATTCCAGTGATTCTATAAAATCCCCCGTCATAATAAAAGCTTATTACAACATTAAGATCAAGCCCAATATTAAGTGCCGCATTTCTGTTTACACCATTAACATCATTTGCTGTAAGAACAGCGAGGATGCCAGCTATGCCTGGATTTGAATCATCTAATAAAATATCACCATCAGACATTGTTGGTGCTGTTGGAATATTGCCTACCCAAGTAGGACTATTTTCTACAAAGGTATAAGGGAAAGCAGGTAGTGCTGTCGCTACGGGGTCTACTGCTTCCCATTCACTTGTAGAGCTGTTGTAAGCCAACAACTGCCCGTTAGTAGGCGCAGGGACATCTACATCACCAATGTCGTCTAGAGCTGCTACAGAGCCCGCAGAGATGCCTGTAAGACCACTTCCATCTCCATAAAGAGTCCCAGCGGTCATAGAACCAGCAATGGATACTTCTGACTTTAAAGATACAGTTACAGTGCTTCCTAAAGCAACTGTTTCAATATTCTCTGAGCCAGCAATAGTAATAGTTGATCCTAAAGCAACAGAACTAGTTCCAGTATCTCCTGAGAATACAACTGGAGCAATTGCTGGGGCTGGATTTGAATCTACGAATGCAGAATTATAATAAGTATATTGTCTTAGTTGACCTTCTCCAGTACCACTAAAGAACCACAAATCACCTTCTTCAAGTGGGTCCCCATTGGGTCTCTGCGTTGGTTCAGTTACAGATACAAATGACGCAGTTGAATCTTCACTCTCTAATAATTCACCTACCCAATTTGTACCATTCCATACAAGAGCACTACCGATTCCCACATTAGATACATCTACATCGCCAATATCGTTTAGAGAGGTTACGATGCCGCCGCCAATTAATCCACTTGCTTCAATTTCTCCAATAGTGAAACGTTTTAGTTCTCCTGATTGAGCATCATAAATCGGCAGCTCATCATCATCACTCAAGTCAATGGTTGTACCATCTGGCAGTTCTGTTACTGCTTTTTCGCCTAGTTCTGCATTAACAACACCTTGGTCATTAATTATTTCCTCACCATTGATGTTGTAACCCATGAGTGCTTTTGCTGTTTATACTATTTAGCTGTTGGTTCTTGATAAATATCCCCTTATTTCCTTTACTTGACGACCTTTTGCTAAATATCTTGGGAGCAATATTATAAAATAATAAACGTTTCTTGTGATATAAGTGATATGTCTTCTGAAGTATTAATACGTGCTGGTTACAGTGGTTATATTGTTGCCAAATACACGTCAATTAGTTTTGAAGATGCTAGTAAGTTACGAGCTGATATGGGATTTCCACTTAATAAAAAGGTGTTAGAATATCAAACCGTTTACGACTATGCTTGCCTTGATAATTGATGGTGTTTCTATTCATAATATAAGGTTGAAAACACATTATTCTAAGAATTTAATTAGAATAAGTCGTCGTAAGTTAGGTGTATCTGTAGTCTATAAGATAGATTATAACAGAATGACAAAATTGAAAGAAGTTCTTGAACGGGAAGTAAAATTACTTTGACAATGCTTATACTAAGCAGTTATAGTTCTTAGAATTAAGTTTTTTTTGATTTTTAGGGCTTTTATTGACATCTTCTTCTTTGCGCTCTGAAGTTAGTGATTTTATATCAGGAAATCATCATTAGATGGCTTTAATTATCTTAACAAAATCTATTTTTTTAAGCAGTTTATCCTAAATATAACTGTATGGTTCTTATTCATGATTTATTTGATGATATTGAAATCATAATTAATTGGTATACCTTTTTTCGATTTTTTCGGTATATCCAATTTTGAAATTTATTATTATCCATATTAAGAAAACTCCCCTTTGTGGGAGTTTTTTTTGCCACAAAATAATTCAATGCAAAAAGAATGGACAATCTCTACAACAACAACAATGAGAGATTGTCCATTCTTTACTGAACACACCACATGCTCGCGTGTATTTATACTTAAACTTAAGTCCATTTTCTATGGCTAAATTTTAAGAATTGTTTTATTGCTCAATGAAAATAGCAACATATTTAAGTAGTCATAACTTTTATTTTATTGATAAAGTCAATTACAGTACAAATGCTCAGGTGATAAGAACAGTATCCTTTAAAAGATTAACGGGAAGGAATAGTTCTTCGGGTAAGGTAACTTATTTTAAAAGCGGCACTGTAAGTTATAGTCTTATATGTCGAGAACCAGAATTTAGGGAGCCAAAATATTTGGAGGTACGATATACATCACTTGAGAAGTTAGAATCTCGGCTTTTACTGCTTTTTGGTTAATGATAATAATGTTTAAAGTCTTTGATCATTTGTGAGTGTATCCATATAGTTTTTGATTATTTGGTTACAACGGATACTTTATTTGGAGTTTGTATGAGAGGTGTGTGAGAGCAAGGCTGATGGCTCATGCGCTACCATTGTTTTTCTATATGCTATACTCATAGTCGCTAACAAGCCAAATGACTTTTCAAAGGGATCCAATTAACAGTATTGTAAATGTAGGAGATGCTGATTACAATCAGGAATTATCTATTCTTGTAGAAGAACCTACCATAATCTCTGATGTTAATGTCATCGAGATACTTACTGTTGCCAGTAATCAATCAACTAACAATGGCTTTTCTATTCAGTTATTAGACCAAGGTAGTGAATTAGAACTCAATGTATCATCGATTGTTGAGCCAGAATCTGTAGTGGAACCAGAAGCTGTAGTGGAACCAGAAGCTGTAGTGGAACCAGAAGCTGTAGTGGAACCAGAAGCTGTAGTGGAACCAGAAGCTGTAGTGGAACCAGAAGC
>NYWC01000126.1 GCA_002684935.1 Gammaproteobacteria bacterium | reverse complement strand
TTTATAGCCAATAGACCTTGGTTATTAACCCAAGTACCTTCAATATCAACTACAGTAGAAGGACTCACAGTACCAATGCCTATGTTACCGCCGGTAGTAATATGGATGCGCTCTGTGCCGTTAGAGTACAGCCCTAGTTTACCTCCCGAATATAGATCAACTTTAGAGGTGCTGTTATTCCACCATAAATACCCGTTACCGGTTCCAGAATGTTGCAAAGACAAGCCACTTAAATCTCCAGATGTTGCGTTTATAGCCAATAGACCTTGGTTATTAACCCAAGTACCTTCAATATCAACTACAGTAGAAGGACTTGCGGTACCAATGCCTACTTTCTCTGAACTATCAATTGTAATAGCAGTCGCATCAGCATTGTCATCAATACCAGTTGAAGAAAAGGTTGTAAGCGGGTAAGTAAGATCCGCGGCAACGATAGTGCCTGCGGGTACACCTAATGAGTTGATAGTTGTACGAGCCATTAGATACTTTCTGCCAGCATGAATCCCATAGTTACAACGAGACCTCCTAGAAAAATAATTGCTGCACCTGCTGCATGAAGAATTTTTCCTTCTATTCGAGCAAGAGTTTCATCAATTTCTTCTAAACGATTGAATGTGGTTTTCCAACGCTCTTCGCACTGAGCATCGTGAGTTGCCATAAACAATTCAAGATCGTGAACTTTATCTTCAAGATTCTCCATTTAACAATTTGTCCATCAACTTTCCATAGTTGCCTTGGCCAAAGGGAAGACTACCATCATTTATTTGCACATTATTTTGAGTACGAATACTGGTAGTTGCTTTCTCTGCGTCCGTCTGAGCCTTGATCTCATCCATTCTCATCTTGTGAGCCATCTGTAACAAGTCTGCCAAATCTTTGTTGGAGTACATACCTGTCTCCTGAGCCTCTTCAAGTTTGGATTGTATCATCTCGTCTAAGGCTGTGGCAATATTATTTTTATTGCGAAATCCCATATCAAGATATACTGTGTCAATATACTTTTTAACTTCACGTTTATTTAAAGCTTCTACAACTCTGTTTTCAGGAACCTGGAGATGTTGGCAGACACCGCGAATATTCCCGAACTGCAAATATGAATTTGCAATTTCAAGTCCTTCTGGAGAAATTGTAGTTACTTCTTTACTCATAATGTGTATTCTACCGTAAGAAGGTTAAAATGTCAAGAATTAATTTTGGAGTGGTATTACTGAGGAGGGAGTGGCCAAGTTATATCATCTGGACTTACTGCCCCTGAATATTCTTCGGGGACATTTCTCAATGCATTACGATAGGATTGCCATGCTAATACTTCATGAGTAGCTAGGGCAACATCTTTTACCTGAGTCCAGTCACATTCTTGTAATTTTTGAAGCCTAAGGCGTCTAATATCCTTCCATAAGTTTTCAGAACTAAGCTCCCATGCAAAGTTAACAGCATTCCACATATAATAATTATTAGGCCTACGACCCCTATGATGCCACGCATTCTCTTTTCGGTACCATTCTTCTAAAATCTCGTTGGCATCTTTTCCTGTCCAGTTTTCTTCATCTATCCAGAACCTTTCTTGGGGCGGATCAGAGTTTTCTATAGGGCCTTCATCGGGCCAGTTTCCTCCGCCGCAAAAGTCAATGCTTTCTATTTCACCTGTGGATACTTTTACTGTTGCTACATAATTGATTGTTGTCATGATTTTATCTCCGAAATAAGTGACTGCCCAAAAAGAGGTAAAGGTGCTTTTCCCCCGCCCCCTAAAAATCCTACGGTAACGGCCGAGTTAAATGTAATATTAGTACTATTAAATATGTAAGAATTAATAGCATCGCTGTTAGCGGAAGAGAAGAACATAAAAATAACACTTACATATTTATCTGATGTAGTACCCGAATATATTACTGAATCATGCCAAGTACCTTGAATATTACTACCGCTGCCATATCCAGGATTAGCTGTCCCTACAATATTCATAGCATTAACAGTACTTCGAGTGGAAAATGTAGTATTGGTACCCGAAGAATCATATACTTCAAGACCATAGGCCGTTCCAGTAGCTATATTAGTTGCTGAACTACTTTTTCTTGCTTTAAAATACTTGGTTGCCTGCTGTACTACAAGTGACCCATTCTGATTATTGGTACCACTATAAGTAACATTTCCGCGTAAGTTGCCCGTGGAGGCAGAAGGTCTCAGAAATAAAAACTCCTCTTGCAAATTCCATGTTATTGTACTGTTGACGGCAGCAATAGTAATATCACCCTTTTCAATGGCCAAGGTGTCTCCTACAACGCGACTATCAAATAGTAGCTGCCCATTCGCACCATAAAATTCTAATCCATATGCCATTATTAGTACCTTATTAAATACAGTTGGCCTGTACTTGTTTGCGTAGCGCCACTATACGGGTATAGTACCACTCCCTGTTGTTGTGCAGTTCTTCTTATAAAATAGGGGATACCAAAATACTGACTGCCCGAATTAAATACTATAGAGGTTTGAGTAGCGTTAGAGCAATCAAAAGTAGCAAATTTAATCTGCCCACTGTTGCTTGGGGCAATACTATAAGGGATAGTTGATACAATTGTTCCTATTTTTGAAGTGCTATCAATTATTGTACTTGTTCCTTGTTGATTTTTTATTTCTAACCCGTATTGAAAAGCACCCCCTCCTCCAGTTTGCTGACCTTGTTGTCCAGAGCTGGCTGTTGTAACTACCCACGTTCCTCTATTAAGATTGTTAGCTTTTAAGGTTGCCGTATATGCAGTACCCGTCGAAGAACCTGTTTGTAGTCTTACATATCCTGTTTGGTTTAAAGATCTTTGTATGCCTTGAGCTCCTGTAACCCAAGTGCTATTATTTGTAGAAAGCTGTACAGAAGCACCCGAAGAAGCCGTTGCTGTCCAGGGAATTTGATAGCCGCTAGTTACTCCTGTAGTTTGCCAACTATCTACGTATTGGACACTGGTTTGGGCAGAATTAATATCTGTAAGCTGACTATCAATATTGTCAGGATCTGTGTCTACATTGCTTCTTGTTATTGTGAAAGAATCTCCGGTATTTACCCAATAATTATCTCTATCTCCTGTTATAACACGGGCTTGACAAAAATAAGTATAAGTACTTCCTGTGGGGGGTAGTTCGTTTTCACTATAACTTAGCGTGAAGTCCTGGGAGCCACCATTAGCAGTACTTGCCCATTTAGGTACATCACTTGTAAATAACCTATACTGTGTACCGGAAGTATCATCGGTAAGCTGAACAGTGACGTTGGACGTAGAGCTAGCAGTTATCGTGGTAGAGCTAGGGACTAACCCGATGTTAGTATCAGGGTTTTCTACAATATAACTACTTCCTGTGTACGTCATTGTGGTACTATTCGTTATATTTGAGCCCCCTACAGAAGTAGGGTTAAGAACTGCCCAAATATAAACTCTATCACCGGAACCCTCTGCAGGTATATTACTAATACTACTACTACCGCTTGAGGTGCCGTTCAAAGTTCTAGTACTTGCAGTAGTAAAAGTTCTTCCTATATGACTTAGGTTACTATAAGTTGTTGTAGAGCCTTGAGAGCTTCCTGATGTATAAGATGCATAATATAAAGTATCAGCGCCGCAACCAGTAAGCTGGTGCTGATAGCTTGAAGTGCTGCCTGTTAAAACAACTGTTGTATTATCAGCCACTGTAGTTAAAGCATTTCCGTTGCTTACATATCTTTGAGGAGAATTATAATTGCTTATTCCAATACCTAACTCTAAGGTTCCTAAAGGGGCTACATAAAGGGATACGGAAGAACTATACGCTCCCGAAGTGTTAGTGGCCTGAGAAGCCCAATAGTACCTAGTTGTACCTCTAGTATGCGAAAATTGACTGCTAGTTTGCCAGCCGGAAGTAGGTACAGAGTTTGAAGCACTTTGTGCATACTTTAGTGTTCCTCCACTACCGTTAGAAGACAAATTAACTGTAGCTGTAACGGTGGAGTTACTTGCATTATTATGTGTAACAGAAGAAATAACTGGAGCAGTGTAAGAAGGGGCCGCTCCCGTCCAAATTCGAAGCTCATCATCTTGAGAGTTTCCTGGAGCAGTTAAAGTCCACTTATATCTTACTTTAGTATTATAGCTAGAGGAAGACAATACTCTATATCGTAATACATCTCCATTGTAAACAGTTCTGTTAGCACTTCCGAAATAGTCTCCATTTACACTATGTTGACCGCTTGTTGCGGACCCTTCCGTAAGAGCAACTGAAAGAGTCGCAGCGACTCCTGCAGATAGTCCAGTAACAGTGTTTGTACCTACTGAAGTAGCAGAGGCTGTTCCTCCTGGAACTGCATAATAATACGTGCCGAGAGCCGCATTATTTTTCCAGCCGCCTACTTCAATATCATCTACAGTATTATCTACTATATTTACTTTAACTCTTGCTCTATACCCTACACTGCTACCTCCATTAGCGGGACCGCACCATATAGATATAAACCCAGTTGAAGTAACATTCGCACAGGTAACAATTATTGGATTATTAGTAACACTAAGGGTTGAAAAACCCGAGAGAGTGCCTCCGGTACCTGTATTCCCGCTGGGCGCATAACCATAATTCGCTGTACCTCCCCCTGTACCGGAAGTATTACCGCTTCGAAGAGTTATAAGTATAGTATCCCCGGATGCTGCATTTACCTCGTCAAAGCCATTGGAACCTGCTGTAGCACTAGGATAGCTTCCTGAAAAAGAAGATAACCTCTGTAGAATTACACTTGCAGCTACATTTGCCATAAGTTACTCTGAGCTTTTCCAAGGTAGGCTATCTCCGTAGGTTAGAGTACCTGTTTCACCCGCTAAGTACGCTTCTGCTGCTGCAGTATCATTATAAGTATCCTGCATCTCCCACGCCCATGCTTCTGTTAAGTCTTGCAAAGGAATAAAAGTCTCGCCCTCTCCTGGACTGGGTATTTCGAATTGATATGTAAGTTGAAGTCCTGCCGTATTTATTCCAGTTACTCTAATTGCTACCACCTTTTTAGGATAGTCTTCTAACTCATCATTCCATACTAAACCGTCTATTGACCAAGTTACCATACTTTTACCCCGCTATCTCTGCCCAGACACACAAAAGCACCACGATAAGTAGTGCCCAAGAATATTCTTTTTGAAAAAAATTTTTAACCCCATTTATCAGCCATTGCATTAGCAATTCCCATGTATGTAAGCGAACGCTCTTTAGCTCGATTGGGGGTATTAGGAGTATTATCTCGCCCACAATCATACTGGTTACCCCATCTCTGATACTTGCGTCCAGAAGGAGATTCTATAACTCGTGGCGGAATACTGTCGGTAGGTTCAAGTTTAGCCAAGCCCCTCATCCATAGCCCTGTCTTTTTGCTAGCATCATCTCCAAACATATAGGGATGGACATATTGGGGCTTGGGCATAAACTTGAGTCGAGTATTGATACAACCGACTGGATTCTCAATAGCCACTTTTGGTATTGGTGCCTTCCAAAGGGTCGTAATAAACTCTAGCGCATCTTCCGTTAACAATGCTCGCTCTGGTCTTTTCTTATTCCAGTGCAAACCAGAAGATGCTAAATAAGTACAGGGAGGATGAGCAATCATCAAATCCCAGTTATCTTCTAATACTTCAAGGACATTGCCTTGGTAATGAGGCCCTTCACTTTCTGTCGGTAATATATCACACGACATAGCGAAATGCCCACGCGCAGTAAATGCGTCTCGTACTCTTCCGGAATATTCACAAGCTACTAGTACTCTCATCTGTTATTCTCAAATTTCAAGAGTATATTATAGCCTCATACTACCTTGAATGTCAAGAACTATTTTTTGAAGCTATAGTAATAAAAGCCCTATAACAAATCCAATATTAAGTCCGATAGAACAAATAAGAATAAAATCGCGTGTAAAAGTCTTTTCAATATATTCAGTCATTAATTATTTAAAGGATTGTCCAGAATTGTCTGGATCTTGTCTTCTAAGTCTTTTCTTAAAGTTCGTAGATCCCCGTCTAAAGCTCGAACTCTTTCGTTTAATTTCTGCTCCATTGCGTATACATCGTCACGAACTTCTCGTTGGGTTTCCGCAGTCTTATCATCTACTCGACGAGCAATAGTTTCTACTTTGTCCATATCTTCTGATAAGGTATCTTCTACTTCTTCTACTTTCACATCTAGGCTATCTAGTAGAGTCCTTAAAGATTGCATCTCTTCGCTTTGTACAGCCAGTTGCTGTTCAATACCAGACATATCTGGAGCAACATAGCTTTCTATAGTCTCTTTCATATTTCTATAGTCATTGTAAAACTCAAACGCACCCCAAGCTCCTCCAGCCAGGGTTGATAAAGCAGTAAGAACTAAAAACATCTTACCGCCTTTGAATGTCATTCCAGCGAATTCAAACTCCGCCATTACTCTCTCCGTTACCGTATCTCTCTTTCCAGTTATTAAGGTCATGCATATAGCAATCATGCTCTTGAGACCTTGCCCAACTGAGTTCTTGAATTATACGATTATACCATTGTTTATCGTAATCATCTTTCGCTTTGTCCATATCAGAAAGAAGTTGTGAAATACGAATATCGATATAACCAACAATGTCTGTTTTCTTACCTCGTCTCATTTTAATTACTCCTTACCTATTATTTTAGTTTTCGAATTTTAATGCTCGAAGTTGTTGAATCTCTTGTTCAAGTTTTAGTACTTCAAGTCTCTTTTTCTTTAGCTCAAGCTGGTACAAAGTATTACAGTTTAGTCTTTCTTTTGGTGCTCCAAGAGGTATAGTAATTTTACCGTAAACACCAATGTCTCGCATAAAATTATTGTAGTTATAGTTACCGTAAGGATCGCCTGCTGCAA
>NYWC01000125.1 GCA_002684935.1 Gammaproteobacteria bacterium | reverse complement strand
TAAATGCTGACGCATACAGGTCTGTCATAGTGGCTTCGTGACCACTACGGAAATATCTGTTCAGTGTATCGGGGTCGAGAGCAGCCTCTGCCGTGAGCAATCTATTTGACAACTCAGACTTTAGATCCCTCCTCGCTAATATAGATTTGAGATCCCGATATGTAATGACCAGCTTTGGCATTAGTCGAAATCTTCCCGAATCTTAAACTTAACGAGGTCGTAAACAGTTTGTTTACCGCCACCAGAGAACGTGATTTCAATCTCGCCCTCATACTGACCAGCAGTCGAAAATGTCGTAGTAGAGAAATCTGTCGCACACACACCGTTAGAGCCGTCAGTGACTGAGCAGGTTCGAGTGTCCGCAAGAGTTGTTTCGCCTAATTGCCGGATTCGCAACCGAACAGTTGCCCCGCTGATATCTATCGGTGCCCAGGTATCACTGTCATCCTCATCGAGGACCAAGCCTGATGCGGCGGTGTTTTTATCTTTGAGGCGCAATGTCAGCTCCGGA
The DNA here is from genome assembly GCA_002684935.1 of Gammaproteobacteria bacterium. Classification (GTDB taxonomy): domain Bacteria; phylum Pseudomonadota; class Gammaproteobacteria; order Pseudomonadales; family Pseudohongiellaceae; genus UBA9145. Next base: position 10,218 of record NYWC01000125.1, on the reverse strand, counting down.
AACGTGTCCCCAACTACTAGGTTTAATGTGTCTGAATACGCCATTAGATGAACTGCCTATATCTGACTTTGAGAGATCCCCCAGAGAATCCGTATTTAACTTGCCGTAATGCTCTACCTACCTCGCGCTCGAATAGCATTTTGTTGTTAGATGCAGCGGACGGATTTGTAAAAGCCTGTCCTGGCATCATCTGGAGGCGATAGATGGCGCCTTGCGCGATAGCCTCTCTGTTCTCTCGACCGACCGTATCGGGGATGCTTGACGAGGTCGGAGAAGGTTTGAGTGAGTAAAGAACTCGCAACGTATCGGTGGTATCAGGTATTGGCGCAACAAAGAATGCAGCGTTGTCTCTCTGGCTGTAAAAAGAGGGAGCGCCTTGAGTCGTGCCGTCACCAACCATCTCTAACAATCTGGGATAACTAACGGGTTGTAGCTTTAGATTGTTTGCAAAAACATCAGTGATGTAGTTCAGCTCGGTTCCACTAGGGATGGAGACCTCATACTCATTAATGCCTCTAATAACGGACACTTCTTCCGGCTCGGGGATGTAAACCCCCGTCCGCTTACAGAAGTCGATTGCAGAATCTCGCACAGCTCGCTCGATGATGAAATCCGGAGCGCCGTGGCATTCTGGTCTTACGATTTGCGCGAAATCTACAAACTTCATTAGCCGCGCCCTGCATTAGCGTCAGGTGTGCCAGGTATCGGCGCTATCGCGGCATCCGCTTGGGTTTTAATGCCTAATGCATTAGAGAAACCTTGATAATGCATCATCGCTCTCTGGGCATTGCCAGCGAACTCAGAGTCTTTCTGGTACGCGCGATAAAGGACGTAATCCAAAATGGCGTTGGCGTACACATCATCCAAGCTGATAACAGTAGTGTCTGTGGAAAAGTTGCTGATCGAAATATCACTAGGCGCTGCGCTGTAAATAATCTCTAAATCGAAAGCGTTTGTTGCCTTCGGATACACATAGAAATGCTTAGGGTCTGCTGGATCGAAAATAAAATGCTCGATCTTGCGTGTAGCGTCCGCGGCGGTTTCATGCCAGTTTGGCAAAGTCTCATCGAGAATCTTTCGATCCACTTGAGTTATTGCTCGACCACCGACGTTACGAATAACATCAACCAGCCGTAGACCCGTTGTTGGTATGGTTTGCTTACTGCCAGCAACACAATCAAAAGTTGCGTCGTTCTGCATGTTCGCGTCAGGTCTATGAAGTACAACTTCTTTCTGAGCGTCGTTAAAAAACTTCAGCAGTTCTGCGTTAGGAAACCTAACGTTAGTGCTGTCCTGTAAAATAATTGATGCTCGATCAATTATGTCTACGACTTTAGTTGTCGCCATCGTCGGTCTCCCATTCAATTACTTGTAAGTCGGGGTTGCCGGCAAACAATTCGTTGTACTCAAATATGTTTCCGGTAATTACGTTCTTGACCCGCTTAGGAACAGGAGCTTTCCGTTCTGCTTTCGGGTTGTCTTTTGCTTGCTGCAACCTATTAACCTGATCTTGAAGCTGGTCTAGTGACAGCCGCCGATCTAGCTTTACGTCGTGCTGCTCCAAAGCTTCTTGATATAGGTCATCTTTCTTAGTTGCAGTCATAGTTAATTCGCCATGTATTTCGTTGCTAATGCGACAAAGCCGGCGAATACGATCCAGCCAGCTCTTTCATAAAGTTTTGTTGACGCGCTTCCCTGTTGAACAACTGTCTCTAGTTCGCGCTTTTGTTCTTCTAACCAATCCAACCGTTTCTCGTGGCGATCAAGGCGTTTGTGTATTGATACGACCCGTTCATCCACGCGAGCGATCTGTCCAACCAGTTCGCTGAGTTGATCCAGTTTGCTTTCAATCCGTTGGAGGCGTCCTTCACTGTCCATAAGAACGAGGGGAGAGCCGAAGCCCTCCCCTCTACCTATTGCTAGGTCCACTTACCGACTACGAGAGCGTCAGGCACTACGACCTTGCTTCCGTAAACTTTCAGACCGCGAATCTGATCACCGAAGGTAGATTCCATTCGGTTGGTTTCAGTGTTCGTGAACTGAGACGCGAAGCTAATCGCTTTCGGGTGACCTGCGAGAACGTGGGTATAGCCGCTGTCAGAGCCTGATCCAGGCGTGTACAGCATGTTGCTTTGGTAGACCGTGAAGCGGTCAACAATGCCCATCTTGCCGTTACGCAGAGGAGAGGTGTCATCACCAGTCAGGTATGCCTGTCTAAGCTCAGACTGCTTTAACAACGAGATAAACTCAGGAGATAAAACGATGAATCGTCCTTCCTCTGGAATGTTCAAGTTGTCTAGTGCTGTAGACATGCTCAGGATGCTTGTCAGCACGTTGGAAGCAGAGATCGTGGCTTGCGACTGAATAGTCGTTGCGCCAGTAACCACGCCAGCCAACACATCTGTCTCGACCGCAACGCGCATGCCTTCAGCGGCGTCATCCGTCGCTTTCGTGACAAGCTCGATATCAGATTGCGCCTTCAAGATATCGTCGCCAAGGAAGCTGTAGTACTTCGCTTTGTCGATCAGAAGCTCAACCTTGCTGGTCGTTAGCTCTTGGGTAGTGATGGTGCCAGTGTAATCATTGATCGTTACAGCAGGAACTGTGCGGATAACAACTTTGTCGCCCTGACCAGAGATTTCGCCTTCGTAATCTGTATTAGATATAGCCGGCAGTACTGAAGTTTTGTAAAACTTCGCTTGAAGCAGCTTAGAGAACACAGTAGGGATGAAGTTCACCTCAGATGTGGTTCCCGTGCTGAATTGTGAAAAAGACATAACTTATTCCTTTAGCAAGAGTAAAAATTAAGTCCGGATTTGGTTTTGGGCATACGCCTCCAAGATCTCTGCTTGATGCTTCTCGAATTCACGATTGGGCATCTGCTTGATCTCTTCGACAGTCCAAGTTTTCTTTCCGGATTTTGTGTTGGTTTTTCGAGCTGACGGCAGCTTGGGTTCTGCAACCTTCCGCGCCTTCTCTAAAACCTTCTCTTGCGGCGTCGGCTCACCAACACCAAGATCAGCCTTAAACTTAGACAGAACCGAAATGGCATCGTTAGAGCTTCCCTCATTTACCCATCTTTGGACGGTTCGAGTTTGATCCTCAAGCCAATCATTCCACTCTTGTGTTGATATCAAATCATCAACGTCTGGGTGAGATTCTCGGATTCGTGACCAGTGCGCCTCGATTTCAAGGTTTTGCTCTTTTTCGATTTCCATTCGCCTCTGTTCAGCAAAAGCTTCTCTTGTCTGCTGAACCTCAGTTTTCTGTTTTTCTAAAGCGTCAAGCAAAGGACCGGCGATATCGGGATAGTTCTCCCTGACTTCATCCAGTCTTGTGTCCGACTCTTCTTTAACAGCTAACTGTTGACTTAACTCATCATTCACCGCCTGTAAGTTCTCAAGATGTTTCCTGAGCGCAGACGCTTCCTGTAGAGCTTTAGTCATTTTCGCCTGAGCATTTTTCACGCGCTGTTCTGCCTTAACGACAGAATCGTCCAGTTGAGGTTCGCCGCGATCCTCTTCTAGCTCCTGAGCCTCTGCATCGATTTCTTCAGCCGTGTCCACAGACTCCGTGGGGGCTTGTTGAAGCTTCTCTTCTGGCTGCTCAGAGGTATCCGCATCAAGACCGTCATCTTGATTGGGTTCTGAGCTAGCTTTCATTGCTTGCTCCATCAGTTCTCGTGCTTCGCGTTCTAATTGCTCTGGATCATTTCTCATCAAAAATTCCTCGGGTCCACTTCTGTGGAGAGTCCTTACATTTCGTAGCCAGGAGTACTCGATGGTGTCTTGCTACGGTTCAAAACGGCTTTCACCGTTTCTTCCAAGCCAAGCATGAATCTGATCTCGCCGATCTTTCCCTGCTTGGATCGAAAATACTTTTCATCCAACGTCTCTAAATCACGATGGGCTTCCGATAATCTCTGCTCACATAACTGCATTAATTCCTCCCATTCCGGCATCGCCGTCAGGCGCAATATCGCCCTGGCTTGCTGCGAGGAGCATTTGCTGCTGCTGTTGTGCTGCTTGGATCTCGGCATTGATTTCTTCCTCCGACTTCATGAACGCCTCTGGATCGATGTCCATCGACTCCGCAATTTGTTTCAGCAATTGCGGTCTGTTCACGAGCATCTGATCTTCTGGATTCCCCAGTAACGACATGAATTGAAGCAGCCGTTGGGACTGAACTTCTTTTTGGATAAGGGCTGTAGAGCCTCGCGCAACTACCTTTAGGTCGCCCTTGGATTTCTCGTTTGTTCCGTACTGCATGTTGAAATGGAACAACGACTCGATCATTGGTCTGACCAAAAAGTCATCGAGATTTTTAATCGTACTTTTAAGTGCGACGTTCGCAGCCCCCATAAGCATGCTTATGCCGGTAGCCGTCTTGTTTAGAGACTTGGTCTGCTCACCGTGGGTATAGCTTGGAAGACTGGTTGTCTCATCTGCGAAGCGCCGGAAGATATCGATGATGGAGGTGAGACCGTTAGCGTTAGCGATTGGCTGGAAGAACCTAACCGCCGGCATGGCTCCGTCGCCACCCTCACGCAGAAAGACTCTCCACGGGTGTATGTCTGTCGGGTCTTCCCCTGCTGCCAACAAGTCAGAGTTGACCTCTAACATTGGACCAGATGAAAGAGCCATGTTGTCTAGGTAGATGCGGGTCGCAGCATTCATTGTGCTTTGACTGTCGCGCATCATGCGAGGGACGCCTGTACCCCAAAACTGATGGGGTGAGCGCTCATAGGGAAAAATTTGATAAGGGATCTTGTAACCCATCACTGGGTTCATCTGGATTTTTATTACCCGACCAGCAAGTAGCCACACATTACTGTCGAACTGCTGAGTAACATCAACATCGTCACCAAGCTCCACGCCATGATCTTCCAAGTCTTGCCCATCAATGCAGCCCCAATACTCTAGAACTTCGTACCTTCGAGACTCGCCTTGATCATTGATGCCCGATATTTCTCGGCGCGTTCTTTCGTGAGTCTCCTCTGTGTGATCTCCCTTACGCTGGGTCTTCACAATATGTTCGATCGTTTCACCGTCAAAACCTGGCAGGTCTTTAAGGTCTCGTAACTGGCGCTTAGTCAGGATGTGCCGGCGGAATAAGCCATCACAATCTTTGAGGTTGGTGCAGTAAGGGTCTGGGTACAGATCAAAGATAGATACCGACTCGATATCAGGAACAGCCTTCTCGACCATAGCTAAGGCATAACCGGAGTTGCCTTGCTCATCCATAACTCTGCTGTATGACTGACTACGGTCGATAGAGACTGTGCCGCTTTTCACAGCACCGCTGCCAAAGATGCATGCCTCCATGATGGCGGATTTAATCTTTTGGTCGGCGTTCGATTCGATGAGCTGGTCGAGTATATCCACCGTCATCTCTTTAGCCGCCTCGTCAGCAATCTCTTTCTCTGCTTCAAGGAACATCGGCTCTAGTTCTGCCATGCGCTCCGCAACAAGATCACTCATCCCGTCTGCGCTCATAAGACCAGAAGCAGCAGCTACTTCTTGGGTAGCCTGTTGACGCATCTCCATCATCTTTAATGGGTCAATGGTTGGTCGGGGGGTAGGCTTAATTCCGAAATAGGTATCCGACGCTTGGAACATCAGATCGACAATACGGCTGTATGCAGCCATGACCTTTGTTCTAGTCAGCCCAACAAAGACCTTCGATCTAGCACCCTGTGAGTCCAGCCTTGCGATAACGTCAGGTTCGTACTGCCCATTGTACTGGCGCAGGTCAACAAGCCACTCATCTTCGATATCACGACGAGCGTCTTTGTATTCGCGGTACAGTTCTTTGAGGCGAGCGCCGAGGTTCTGTAGCTCGATGTCCTGAGCTTCCCCTTCGGTTTCGCTGTCGATGAATTCTTCCATCAATACCCTACTGCCGGATCAAAAGCTTGGAACCTCTTAGCTACCGTCCTTTCGCGGGGGCGTGGGAGGCTCTGTAATCCGTGTAGTGCAATGGCGTAAGCCATCAGCCGGTCGTCATAGCAACCGCTCTGGGCGTTCGTTCCGCCCTTATCATCGATCACATAAGTTCGGCATTCCGACACGAGTTCCATGTCAGCGATGCCCGACTCGTTCTGGCGCAGCAATGCAGCCAGATTATCGACGATAAGAGGCTTGGTTTTACTTGTCGTTAAAAACCCGCCTCTTTTCGTTAATCGATCACCGTAGGCGTTATCTACGGAAGATTCAATAAACAGATTTGGATATTGTAGCTCTTGAAGGCGTCTGAGGGTAGTGAGACCGTGGTTATTTCTTTCAACGATAAGATAGGCTGTATTCCAGCGTTGAGCCAACGTTAACAGCAAATCTGCGTACTGATACGGGTCTATGTGCCCATGCCAGCAAGCGACTTGCCGTCCCATCGAATCTAGAACCTGGGCGCATGAATAGTCCCCATGCCCCAGCCCTTCTGCGACATCCACCCCGATTACATAGGATTCATCCCGCGGGTTATCCCACTCCCTATAGGGACCGCTCTCTCGCTCTATCAGCTCGGAGTTTTTGTATTCACCGCAGAAATCAGAGCTATAGCAGTTCTCTTCTGCCTTTTGCAGACAGCCATCTTCTACGAAACAGCGACCAGATGTGAGGAATGCCTCCAGCGGAGTAGATGGATATTCTTGGCGGAATAAATCCGTGGAACCCAACTCGTCCAGCTTGCTCCGCCGGAAGCAAAGTTGAGCATCGTCTAATTTATACCTTCGCGCAAGTTCTTCCTCCTCGGGGCTGCGCTTAAAATATGGATCAGGCTTACGCCTATATTCCGGCATCCAGTACCAAGGAACAAAGCAGACAATCCAATCGCTTTCGCCCCGCAAGGACTTCATGCATTGTTCGTAGAACCAGCCGCCAGCTCCGTTAGCCGTAGACTCTAGGATTACCTCTGAGCCTACGTTACCAACGGTTTGGAGGAGTCCCGCGACAATATCGGAGCCAGCAGGATAGAACGCTACTTCTGATCCGTGGACGAATCTGTTTGTTTGTCCGCGTCCCGTTTGAGTGCTTCTAGCCGTTCCCACTCTGTAACGGGAGTTAAGCCCGTCAAAAACGAGCGTCTGTGCGCTCTGCGAAGCAAGAGGCGGCTTGAAGGCAGGATGAGGTACGTTTTCCCAAAAGTGGCGCACCATGTTAAAGATCGAGTTAGTTGATTCCGCCAAGTGCGAAAGTACGAATGCGTTTGCATTTTTAGTCTGAGTTATCCTCCAAAAGAATCGCCCCTCCACATAGGTGGATATCCCCACCTGACGGGCTTTTAATACTAGAGCGCGTATACGCCCCGTTTTCTTTAGCTGGTCTTCGAGCTGCTTGTGGATAGCAAGCTGACCTGGGTTCAAATCGAAGGGCTGTATCTGTCCCTCTTTCGTTACGACCTTCAGTATGTTTTTTGCATACTTTGGAAAGTCGTTTTTCAGTAAACGTGCGACGTTTTCGATGTCGTTCATATTGCAACGCCAAGTGGTTTAGACCATACTTCTAAGCGTCGTTTATCTCCTTGCGCGACACTGACCCTACGCCAGGTTAACGCTGCTCCTCCATCCCCCATGTAGCGCTGGCGTTAGGGTCACTCCCTTCTTCGGGGTGTCTGACCATCAAGGATCAGCTCACACCAAAATCTCAAATCGCCGTAACTTAATTGCTGCCGCATCAAGTTCACCGCCTGACACACAAGTACTAAATTTTCCTTGGTGTACCCAACCTCCACATCAATCCGGTCTATGCTCAGATTGGTTCCTTTTCTCCCGTTACTCATAAGCGCAGATTCAGTAGTCATCGGCAGTCCAGTAATCCCACACCTACCGGCTTGCTCTATATAGAGATCCCGTAAGTCCTGTACGGTGATCTCATGGACTAACTTGCGGGTCTTAGCGTTGGTCTGGGTAGACTTGATCAAATACTTAAAAAAGCCTTCTGGCTCGGACCATTGGCTTTTATTGCGCTTATGCTCACAGGTCTTGCAGGTGAGTCGATTCTCCCGAAACTCCTCTATGCTTTTGTCAACGCGACATCTTTTACAAACCCGACTTTGAGAGTCCAATCAGCACCTCCCGTAATGCTTTCAAGGTCTGACATCGCCTTCCTGCTCTCCGCAACGCCGATTGAATCCCCCAGCAAAGACCTACCTACAGCAATACAACCCACAACATCCCGCGGTGTGTTACCAACATGGATAAGAATATGAGTGCGATCTGGCACATCATTGACATGCCAGCACATCCCAAACTTGGGACTGTTCTCCCAAGTCATCGGATACTCGCCTTCGGGGATACAACTCTTAAAGGGGGTATTGTCCTCCCACGGCTTTTCCACTGTGTAGAAGTGCGCTACGGACGCCTGAAGCACCCCTAGAGTCCCTGTCGGGTGATAGGCAAACCTATCGAGTGACAGTGTCGGCATCTTTACGCTCCCTCTTCTTAGCGAATATGCGGTCGTAGTTGTCACCAAACTTCTTGGTGTCCATGGGTCTACGCATATCGCCCTTACCGTAGAGCGTCTCTCTGTGGTCGCAGCGACTCTTCTTCATCTCGCAGTCTTCTTTTTGTTCTTGTTCATCGCTCGCCTAGCCGCAGCCTTTCCAGCCTTGGTGTACGGGTACTTCTTTCCTTTTACGTTTGGCATATCACTTCCTTGATTTAGAGCCGGAACACTTCCAGCGTTTACGAGACAAATTGTTTGGCGTGTTGGGATCGTTCTGCTTCTTCTTGGGTAACCGCTTCTTGATCCCGAGTGATCGGGCACAGTAGCTATCACCCTTAGCAGTACCTGGCTTAACTCGCTTACCGCCGTCCTTAGCCTTACCAGCTTGCCCATAGGAGACCTTCTTGCCCGACGCAGTGACCTTTACGCGAGCTTTACCTCTGGCTGGCTTCACTTCTTAGCCCTCTTCTTAACAGGCTTCTTAGCCGTCTTAGCTGCGTTCTTGAAGTCCTTAGCCGTGGGCGCCCCTGGATCTCCAGCTTTCCGCATCTTCTTGCCTGATGCTCGGCGCTTATGGATGTTTTTGTATAAAGACACTATGTACTCCTGTGTGTAGGTACTCTCAGAAAGACCGCCCCCCTCCTAAAAAGCACCCCCCACCCCCAACAAAGGAGGATCAGGGCTGCAATTAGGTAGAAGGCAGCCACATCACGCTTCCTCATTTCTTACGACACCCGCAAATAAGATGAGGTCCGTATTGCCGGCATAACTTGATCTGGATGTCCGCGCACTGCACATGCTCAGGAGAGTAGTAATCCCACTGACTCCTGCCTCCACCAGCACAGCCAGTGGCTAGGGTGAGGAGAAGGATTGCTGAAATCGTGCGCCAGATCGGGGGATTGTCTCCATGGAGCCATGATATTTTGCCGTCCGCCCCATCGATTCTCCTATGCCCCCCTGCCCCGAATCGCCCTTTGATCGGGCGCATGCCGCGGTGCCTTTTATGGCGCGATTGGGCGGTGGATTGGTGGCACTTAATATGTCTCATATTAAACGTCGCCTTCGTAACCTATTGATTCGACAGGGCTTTCTTGCAACAAGTCCACCTCTTCTATGTCCGAAAGGTCAAGATCAGCTAAAAACGAGCCGCCAAACACCGAGATCTCTTTCTTTTCTGCTTCATAGATGCCGTGAACCTTGCCCAGCAGCTCAAGGGCTCGAACCCTGACGGCTTCGGAGTTCTCCATGTTCTCCGCTTCTCTCCACAACCGCTCAATCACGACATCACCCTTCTTCTGCGTCTTGACCATCAGGGCGTTGCGTTGGTGCTGAATTGCCGACCTTACCTTGGCGTTCCTTAGCAACCTGCTGGCATGCACATCAGCGTGGCTGTAACCGGCATCTGTGGCTGCTTTGGTTCCATTGCCGTGTTCGAGGTAATGGCTAACGAAGAGAGCCTGACGATGGTTGAGACCTCCGATCTGGGAAGTCCATCCAATGCCTTTGCCTGTTGGTTCTTCTGTCACTTCCATTGCTGCATCAAGCACTTCAATACCTTTTGGTTCTTTATCGTCGTCTACATGAGCCGGCATTAATTTGGGGTGGGGATTTTTCGCCGCCAAAAAAAATTATTTCGTGCCCGTATTCTAAACCCGTTGACGGTTGATACCAACCTGTGCCTATAATCCAGCCGACGGGGGAGAAATCCCCATTATTCAGTCAAACAAACAGGAAACGACAAGATGAATAGACCAGCTCCAATCCTCGCCGACTATCT
>NYWC01000124.1 GCA_002684935.1 Gammaproteobacteria bacterium | reverse complement strand
AATCCTTTAAATAATTAATGACTGAATATATTGAAAAGACTTTTACACGCGATTTTATTCTTATTTGTTCTATCGGACTTAATATTGGATTTGTTATAGGGCTTTTATTACTATAGCTTCAAAAAATAGTTCTTGACATTCAAGGTAGTATGAGGCTATAATATACTCTTGAAATTTGAGAATAACAGATGAGAGTACTAGTAGCTTGTGAATATTCGGGAAGAGTACGAGACGCATTTACTGCTCGTGGGCATTTCGCTATGTCGTGTGATATATTACCGACAGAAAGTGAAGGGCCTCATTACGAAGGCAATGTCCTCGACATATTAGAAGATAACTGGGATTTGATGATTGCTCATCCTCCCTGTACTTATTTAGCATCTTCTGGCTTACACTGGAATAAGAAAAGACCAGAGCGAGCATTATTAACGGAAGACGCGCTAGAGTTTATTACGACCCTTTGGAAGGCACCAATACCAAAAGTGGCTATTGAGAATCCAGTCGGTTGTATCAATACTCGACTCAAGTTTATGCCCAAGCCCCAATATGTCCATCCCTATATGTTTGGAGATGATGCTAGCAAAAAGACAGGGCTATGGATGAGGGGCTTGGCTAAACTTGAACCTACCGACAGTATTCCGCCACGGGTTATAGAATCTCCTTCTGGACGCAAGTATCAGAGATGGGGTAACCAGTATGATTGTGGGCGAGATAATACTCCTAATACCCCCAATCGAGCTAAAGAGCGTTCGCTTACATACATGGGAATTGCTAATGCAATGGCTGATAAATGGGGTTAAAAATTTTTTTCAAAAAGAATATTCTTGGGCACTACTTATCGTGGTGCTTTTGTGTGTCTGGGCAGAGATAGCGGGGTAAAAGTATGGTAACTTGGTCAATAGACGGTTTAGTATGGAATGATGAGTTAGAAGACTATCCTAAAAAGGTGGTAGCAATTAGAGTAACTGGAATAAATACGGCAGGACTTCAACTTACATATCAATTCGAAATACCCAGTCCAGGAGAGGGCGAGACTTTTATTCCTTTGCAAGACTTAACAGAAGCATGGGCGTGGGAGATGCAGGATACTTATAATGATACTGCAGCAGCAGAAGCGTACTTAGCGGGTGAAACAGGTACTCTAACCTACGGAGATAGCCTACCTTGGAAAAGCTCAGAGTAACTTATGGCAAATGTAGCTGCAAGTGTAATTCTACAGAGGTTATCTTCTTTTTCAGGAAGCTATCCTAGTGCTACAGCAGGTTCCAATGGCTTTGACGAGGTAAATGCAGCATCCGGGGATACTATACTTATAACTCTTCGAAGCGGTAATACTTCCGGTACAGGGGGAGGTACAGCGAATTATGGTTATGCGCCCAGCGGGAATACAGGTACCGGAGGCACTCTCTCGGGTTTTTCAACCCTTAGTGTTACTAATAATCCAATAATTGTTACCTGTGCGAATGTTACTTCAACTGGGTTTATATCTATATGGTGCGGTCCCGCTAATGGAGGTAGCAGTGTAGGGTATAGAGCAAGAGTTAAAGTAAATATAGTAGATAATACTGTAGATGATATTGAAGTAGGCGGCTGGAAAAATAATGCGGCTCTCGGCACGTATTATTATGCAGTTCCAGGAGGAACAGCCTCTGCTACTTCAGTAGGTACAAACACTGTTACTGGACTATCTGCAGGAGTCGCTGCGACTCTTTCAGTTGCTCTTACGGAAGGGTCCGCAACAAGCGGTCAACATAGTGTAAATGGAGACTATTTCGGAAGTGCTAACAGAACTGTTTACAATGGAGATGTATTACGATATAGAGTATTGTCTTCCTCTAGCTATAATACTAAAGTAAGATATAAGTGGACTTTAACTGCTCCAGGAAACTCTCAAGATGATGAGCTTCGAATTTGGACGGGAGCGGCCCCTTCTTACACTGCTCCAGTTATTTCTTCTGTTACACATAATAATGCAAGTAACTCCACCGTTACAGCTACAGTTAATTTGTCTTCTAACGGTAGTGGAGGAACACTAAAGTATGCACAAAGTGCTTCAAACTCTGTACCTACTTCCGGCTGGCAAACTAGCAGTCAATTTTCGCATACTAGAGGTACAACTAGGTACTATTGGGCTTCTCAGGCCACTAACACTTCGGGAGCGTATAGTTCTTCCGTATCCCTTTATGTAGCCCCTTTAGGAACCTTAGAGTTAGGTATTGGAATAAGCAATTATAATTCTCCTCAAAGATATGTAAGCAACGGAAATGCTTTAACTACAGTGGCTGATAATACAACAGTTGTTTTAACAGGCAGCACTTCAAGCTATCAGCACCAGCTTACTGGTTGCGGCGCTGATACTTTATATTATGCATCTTATACATCAGGAAGCTCTCAAGGCTCTACAACAACTTATAGTAACCTAAGTCATATAGGAAGAACTTTTACTACTGCAAGTACTAGAACTTTGAACGGCACCTCAAGCGGTAGTAGTAGTATTAGTAATATACCTGCAGAGGGTTCCGGTGATAGAGTTTATATTTGGGCAGTTCTTAACCCTACTTCTGTAGGGGGCTCAAATATAACGAATAGTACCACAATGACGTACACAGGAAGTAGTTATATTGTAGAAAACCCTGATACTAACATCGGGTTAGTCCCTAGCTCTACCACGATAACTGCTAGCTCTACGTCCAACGTCACTGTTCAGCTTACCGATGATACTTCCGGTACACAGTATAGGTTATTTACAAGTGATGTACCTAAATGGGCAAGTACTGCTAATGGTGGCTCCCAGGACTTCACGCTAAGTTATAGTGAAAACGAACTACCCCCCACAGGAAGTACTTATACTTATTTTTGTCAAGCCCGTGTTATAACAGGAGATAGAGATAATTATTGGGTAAATACCGGAGATTCTTTCACAATAACAAGAAGCAATGTAGACACAGATCCTGACAATATTGATAGTCAGCTTACAGATATTAATTCTGCCCAAACCAGTGTCCAATACGTAGATAGTTGGCAAACTACAGGAGTAACTAGCGGCTATCAAATTCCCTGGACAGCAACGGCTTCTTCGGGTGCTTCTGTACAGCTTTCTACAAATAATAGCACTTGGGTTACAGGAGCTCAAGGCATACAAAGATCTTTAAACCAAACAGGATATGTAAGACTACAAACAGGTTCTTCGACGGGTACTGCATATACGGCAACCTTAAAAGCTAACAATCTTAATAGAGGAACGTGGGTAGTTACAACAGCCAGCTCTGGACAACAAGGTCAGCAAACTGGAGGAGGGGGTGCTTTTCAATACGGGTTAGAAATAAAAAATCAACAAGGAACAAGTACAATAATTGATAGCACTTCAAAAATAGGAACAATTGTATCAACTATCCCTTATAGTATTGCCCCAAGCAACAGTGGGCAGATTAAATTTGCTACTTTTGATTGCTCTAACGCTACTCAAACCTCTATAGTATTTAATTCGGGCAGTCAGTATTTTGGTATCCCCTATTTTATAAGAAGAACTGCACAACAACAGGGAGTGGTACTATACCCGTATAGTGGCGCTACGCAAACAAGTACAGGCCAACTGTATTTAATAAGGTACTAATAATGGCATATGGATTAGAATTTTATGGTGCGAATGGGCAGCTACTATTTGATAGTCGCGTTGTAGGAGACACCTTGGCCATTGAAAAGGGTGATATTACTATTGCTGCCGTCAACAGTACAATAACATGGAATTTGCAAGAGGAGTTTTTATTTCTGAGACCTTCTGCCTCCACGGGCAACTTACGCGGAAATGTTACTTATAGTGGTACCAATAATCAGAATGGGTCACTTGTAGTACAGCAGGCAACCAAGTATTTTAAAGCAAGAAAAAGTAGTTCAGCAACTAATATAGCTACTGGAACGGCCTATGGTCTTGAAGTATATGATTCTTCGGGTACCAATACTACATTTTCCACTCGAAGTACTGTTAATGCTATGAATATTGTAGGGACAGCTAATCCTGGATATGGCAGCGGTAGTAATATTCAAGGTACTTGGCATGATTCAGTAATATATTCGGGTACTACATCAGATAAATATGTAAGTGTTATTTTTATGTTCTTCTCTTCCGCTAACAGCGATGCTATTAATTCTTACATATTTAATAGTACTAATATTACATTTAACTCGGCCGTTACCGTAGGATTTTTAGGGGGCGGGGGAAAAGCACCTTTACCTCTTTTTGGGCAGTCACTTATTTCGGAGATAAAATCATGACAACAATCAATTATGTAGCAACAGTAAAAGTATCCACAGGTGAAATAGAAAGCATTGACTTTTGCGGCGGAGGAAACTGGCCCGATGAAGGCCCTATAGAAAACTCTGATCCGCCCCAAGAAAGGTTCTGGATAGATGAAGAAAACTGGACAGGAAAAGATGCCAACGAGATTTTAGAAGAATGGTACCGAAAAGAGAATGCGTGGCATCATAGGGGTCGTAGGCCTAATAATTATTATATGTGGAATGCTGTTAACTTTGCATGGGAGCTTAGTTCTGAAAACTTATGGAAGGATATTAGACGCCTTAGGCTTCAAAAATTACAAGAATGTGACTGGACTCAGGTAAAAGATGTTGCCCTAGCTACTCATGAAGTATTAGCATGGCAATCCTATCGTAATGCATTGAGAAATGTCCCCGAAGAATATTCAGGGGCAGTAAGTCCAGATGATATAACTTGGCCACTCCCTCCTCAGTAATACCACTCCAAAATTAATTCTTGACATTTTAACCTTCTTACGGTAGAATACACATTATGAGTAAAGAAGTAACTACAATTTCTCCAGAAGGACTTGAAATTGCAAATTCATATTTGCAGTTCGGGAATATTCGCGGTGTCTGCCAACATCTCCAGGTTTCTGAAAACAGAGTTGTAGAAGCTTTAAATAAACGTGAAGTTAAAAAGTATATTGACACAGTATATCTTGATATGGGGTTTCGCAATAAAAATAATATTGCCACAGCCTTAGACGAGATGATACAATCCAAACTTGAAGAGGCTCAGGAGACAGGTATGTACTCCAACAAAGATTTGGCAGACTTGTTACAGATGGCTCACAAGATGAGAATGGATGAGATCAAGGCTCAGACGGACGCAGAGAAAGCAACTACCAGTATTCGTACTCAAAATAATGTGCAAATAAATGATGGTAGTCTTCCCTTTGGCCAAGGCAACTATGGAAAGTTGATGGACAAATTGTTAAATGGAGAATCTTGAAGATAAAGTTCACGATCTTGAATTGTTTATGGCAACTCACGATGCTCAGTGCGAAGAGCGTTGGAAAACCACATTCAATCGTTTAGAAGAAATTGATGAAACTCTTGCTCGAATAGAAGGAAAAATTCTTCATGCAGCAGGTGCAGCAATTATTTTTCTAGGAGGTCTCGTTGTAACTATGGGATTCATGCTGGCAGAAAGTATCTAATGGCTCGTACAACTATCAACTCATTAGGTGTACCCGCAGGCACTATCGTTGCCGCGGATCTTACTTACCCGCTTACAACCTTTTCTTCAACTGGTATTGATGACAATGCTGATGCGACTGCTATTACAATTGATAGTTCAGAGAAAGTAGGTATTGGTACCACTTCTCCCGCAGCTCTTCTGCATATCAACGGAAGTGGAGACGCGATAAGAGTTACATCAACAAACTCAGGAGCCGGGGGCACTCAAGTTGATTTACTGCATTTCAGTGCCAGCCCCGCTGACGGGGATGATCATGCTTCAATTAATTTTGGTGGATACTACTCAGGAAGCACTT
>NYWC01000005.1 GCA_002684935.1 Gammaproteobacteria bacterium | reverse complement strand
TGTCGGATTCAGAATAGAGAACCACCTGACGGCGATTGGTTGGTGAAGTGGTGCACCCGACGAGGAAGATGATTGTAAAAAAGATCAAAAACACTTGCTTCATGAACGCGCTATACTCCTCTGTGCTGATTTTGCTTGCTGATAGCAGGCTCCTGCTCGTCCAGCATCGGTTTGCGACTCAGTTCTGTGAAGTCCTGGTCTCCGCTTAGCTGTTGCAGGCGCACGCAATTGCACCTCCTCTGTTTCGCATCATGCAGCGCTGCGTCCGCGCGTACGATAATCTCTGGTGATCGCAGACTATCAAAATGGATAGGTAGGAATTTAGAGGGGGAGGTGAGATGAGTGTTCCGATCAAAGATTTCCAAATGGGTGAGAGTGTGTGACCAGCCCTACCCCAAGCAGCGTCTTAGTATGCGCACTCGGAGGGATCCAATTCAATTCTTACCTCATCGCCAGCGGCATTGATGGTTACTTCAAAACAGTTGCCTTCCAGATCCCGCAATAGGCGATGACTGCTGATGACACTAGTGTGTCTGCTTTTACCTGCATGGACTACTTCGTTAACATAGGGAGTCGCTTGGGTTCGATACACCATGCGCTCGACACTACGCTCGCGTACCGGCTGTAATAGCAGAGAGCTGAGCACCACACTACCCACGAAAGCACCGCTATCCCAGCGCCGAGCTGCCCAGTGGGGTCGCCGCCTGGGCTGGCAGTTATTGAAGGAAAAGCTGACGCAGTCGCTGGGATTTCGGTACTGCGGGCCATTGAAGCCCCGGCCATAATAACCGCGGTCGAAAACACCACTGTACGTGGGTCGGTAGAATCTCCCACCGCCGCCAGGCCCATAAAAATTGTTTCCGCGCCAATTAGAAAATCCGGGATTGTAGAACTGGTGGTCTGCTGATGCGGAATGACTGAGCAGGGTAGCCGCCCCGAGTGACAGAATTAGCATTGATCTCTTCATAACTTTTACCCAATTACTCCCGCTTGGACTGTCCGTTAACGAAGTTGCTCTATATTAGTATGGAAGAGCTCGACTTAACAGAAGCGGAACGAGTCGTCGCTGGCTGGAGCAGGGAAACGAACAGCGCTTGATTGCCTACCGGCGTTGCGATTGTATCGGGGAAATGGCGCTTGGTGACATAATCTCGACTTACGCCAATGGCAAGCTCGAAGTAAAAGCGATAGCTGGGGAACCGCACTTCGATTATAAACTCACCGTAGGCGCAGTCTCAACGGACTGGCTACCAAACCCACTCGCATTGTGGTGCTAGATGGTCAAAGCGTGCTGATTTATGTGGTTGAGGGCAGCACAACGGTTGGGGCACTGTTATTAAACCCTGGCCGCAGACTTGATTGCCCGCATATCACTACGGGTAAGCGCCTGCTACAGGCTGCCGCGGGTATCCGCGTGCTCGTGCTTAGCGGTTAACCAATGGATGAGCCAATAGTCTTCCACTATGATTCCCTCTTAATGAATATCATAGATGAGATTCAGCAAGCGGTTATTGACTATTGTGCGGTTCAGATGGTCAAGGCTGTTTCTAAAAAAACACCGCAGCTACCAAATCGGTGCAGCTCATGAGCTGCAGCTTAGATAGCGCCGATTGCTGGTCGTGACTCGTTTGCTGTATCAATTTCAGGGCTGTCTCTGACAGGAAACGAGGTGACCATTAGAGTGGAAGTCGCNCGCCTTCCCGCGCCACATTGAATCCATTCTCCAACACCACCCGGGTCTGTTCAGTATTAGAGTNTAGTAGTGGGTTNGACTGATTCATGTGAATGAACCAGATNCGGTCACGCACTGTCAAACTTGAATTTTCGAATAGGGCCATGGTCTCAACAACAAACGGGTGNGGAATCTGGGACATGTCTCGATTGCCGAGCTCACCATCGGCAAAAAATGATGCGTCGATCAGCGCATAGTCCACTGACTCGACCATCTCCACAATGCTCTTATCCCATTCTTCCCATTTATTGATGTCGGGGATAAAAATCGCAGAACGGTTTGGTCCCTGAATGCGGTAGCCGACGGTTTCAGAATATTCATCTCGATGGGGCACGAGGAACGGGGTCACTGTAACAGCTGAGAGGTTTACTGGCGTCATGTGCTGCAAGGCCCGCAGTTCGATGTTCCCAAGACTGACTAACTGGCTCCACGGACCGTTGTCCCTCAGGAATGCCGACATACGTGGCATGGTATAAACCGGCATATTGCGAGAACCCATGGCTTCTCTGCCTAAATGCATGAGCCCGGTGTAATGGCCGATGTGGGCGTGCGTCAGAAAAATGCCAGACAAGGGGTGCGCGGCCTCTTGCTGCAATCGATAGAGTTGGTCGCGAAACTCCGGGGTTGCTTCAAACAAATAACTGGATTCGTTAGCGCGATCAATGACGGCAATAGCGGTAGGTTCCTGGCGCAACGAGCTGTCCTCCCAGGCCGGCATGCAGCGGGGCTCGTNGCAACCTGCCTGGGGAAAGCTCGCGTCTTGGCCGACACCAAGTACGAAGATGTAGGGCTCGGTTTGTGCTTGCANCACAGTACTGAGCAGCATGCCAAGGCCCGCNAGGAGAGTTCGAAATGTCATCTGCTTACCAANTAGTATTGTTATGCNCGNTGTTGGCCCTCAGGTCACGCAGCGGACTCAATTTCGCCCAATGNATCCCCGGCTTTGATGTTACCTGATTCAATCACGGTGGCACGCAAACCAGCGCTTGCCGCCATTTCCGGCAGCACGGACTTATGAATAATGCTTGCCAGATAGGAACAGGGTTCACATAGTTCGACTCCATAGAGAACTGCATTACCCAGCCGGAATTGCTTTCCGACCAAGGCATTGAGATTTATACCGGTCGTGATCACGCTGCGGCGGAAGTCGCCGTAGTCATAGTGCAGCCCATGATCCTGCATGAACTTATCCAGCGCTTCCTGCTCCACCAGACTGACATGGTTCTGCATTACCTCCATGCCTTTTGCCAGGTGCTGCTCGGCAAGCTGGTGATAACGATCGCCCACAATGCCTCTGCCTGCTTCCAGGCTGGCTGCTTCAACTTGCTCGACGGCCTGGCGCTTGCCCGGTGCTAAGTAGATTCTCTCNATTGTTCCCATACGGGGTTCCTGAAGGTTATGGCTTAAGTGGTTCCGCATCCTCGACCAGAGATAGCGAGCGTCCGTCGGTTATCAATGCGCTGGCAAAGAGTGCGGGATCAACGCCCTCTATGCAAGCCAGGTTAAATCCGAATTCATCCGGCGCCACCCGCCGCCGGTGGTGGGTGTAAATACCGCAGATTGAGCAGAAAAAGTGTCGCGCAGTGCGGGTGTTCCACTGATACAGGCTAAGGGTATCCGCGCCCTCGACAATAATGAGATCGTCGATCCTTGCCGTGCCTGTAACTGCGCCTTTCTTTTGGCATAGCGAACAGTCGCAACGCCTAGTGCCCTCTAAGCGCTACTGATTGTGAATCTCAAACTGCACTGCGCCACAGTGACATTGACCTCGGAAAACAGTTACTAATCTGATATCAGCGCCAGCACTGAGCCGGCCGGGTCTTCTATCACGCAGAAATTGCTGCCCCCCATNCGCCGTGGGCCGTCCAATACCTTGCCGCCACGCTGTTCGGTTTCGGCGGCACTAAGTGTCACATCCGCTACCCGCACATAGAGCAGCCACTGGGGAGGCATATTGGCATTGAGGCCCCGGGCATGACAGATACCTGCAACCGTATCCCCGGATTCAGGCAGGCNAATATTGAAGTCTGAGTAAGTACCCATCTCAACATCGATACTCTTCCAACCCACGACATTGCAGTAAAAACTCTTGATGTGTTCAGCGTCACCAACTGTCAGGTCGACCCACTCTATCCGGCCGATGTTGCTGGGTGCAGGCTCTGGTTCTGGAGTCACCTCAGGGGGTTTTGTTTCTTCATTCATGTACTGGTTCCAATATGTGCGGAGGGAGTCTAACCTAAGTGACTTTCATAGCGAAACGCGAGCGCCGGTTCCGGCGCGAAGCTCTTGCCTCGATTTATAGCCTCTCATCTTGTCGAGAGTTTCTAGTTGCCGATGCTGAACACGTATAACGCATTACCGCTGCTCGGATGGCGCACATCGGGAGTCACTACCCTCGGCACTGTCCGTGGGCTTACGCCACGTGCGCCCATTGCCGTGGTGACAGCGATATACTGTTTACCATCTATGGCAAAGCTAACGGGGTGCCCCTGTACCGAAGTGCCCAGGCGAGTTTCCCATAGGATCTCGCCGGTGCCGGTGTCATGGGCACGGAAATATCGGTCCAGGTCTCCCACAAAGGCGACATTGCCCGCCGTGGAGAGGACGCCGGTCAAGAAAGCCGCACGTTGCTCATAGGACCAGACTTCTTCCATGGTATCCACGTTGTAGGCAGCGAGTTTGCCCATGTTGCCGTCGGACCCAGGCATCTCAAACCAGCGACGGTTAGCGGCGGTGCCTCCTGCTCCGTGCACCAGAGGCACCTCTCTGGCAGCAATTTCCAGACAGGATTGGCTTAGCGGGATAATCAGGTTCGCAGTCGGTTCATGGTAGGACATTGAGTGCCAGTCCTTGCCGCCTGCTGTGGATGGGCACACAGAGATCCACTCATTTATCTGCGCATTNTGAATGTCCTGCCGGTATGTCACGGCACCAGTTTTAGGATCGATATTGCTGAAGGCGTTCTGGAAGATCGTTTCCTGGTGGGAGATGAACTCACCAGATACTCGGTCATGCTTCCAGAGGATGCCATGCTTGCCGATTGAGAACACCAGCTTGTCATCGCCACGGTCGATCAGCACGCGCTCAAACACTTCATCCAGGTCAAGGGCTTCGGCAGGTATGTGCTGGAAATACCAGTCTAACTTGCCGTTCTCCACATTTANCGCAACAGTTGAGTTTGTGAACAGGCCCGCATCATTGATGGAAAGAGAGCGACTGGCGGGCATCCACGGTTTCTGTTGCGCGGTTCCCCAGTAAGTCAGATTTAACTCGGGATCGTAAGTGCCNGTGATCCATGTTTCTCCACCGGCTCGAAATAGGTCTTCTATTCCTCCCCAGGTATCACCGCCAGGCTGATCTGATTCGGCTATGGTATTGAAACGCCAGGCTAACACGCCGGTGTTGGCGTCGTGAGCGCTGATGTAGCAGTCATCCTCGATNTATCGGGAACAGCCGAGCAAGCCCTGAATGACTTTTCCATCTGCCACGATAGGGCCACTGGAGTTGCCAAAGCCCTCACTGCCATCTGCGATCTCNACTTCCCAGACCTTCTCGCCAGTGCGCGCATCCAGGGCCAAAAGGCGCGCATCGGTGGTGGCATGGATGATTTTGTCGTTGTAGATCGCGATGTTGCGCATGTCTTCACTATCGAAGGGGCCAGCATGATGCTCCCAGATCAGATTGCCGGTCTGGCCATCAAGGGCCTGAATAATGTTGCTGGTATTTATCAAATAGATGANGCCGTCATAAACCAGCGGTGACGGTTCTGAGTCCCCCTCATGCATGGACCACATCCATTCAAGACGCAGCTCGCCGACGTTGCCCGCGTTGATCTGATCCAGCTCCGAATAGCTCCAGGCCTGATAGTTGCCTCTCAGCATCAGCCAATCATCTGGTGCAGGACTGGTGAGCATGGCATCGGTCACCGGATTATAGTTTTCAATCGTGCCGGCTGCGNCCACGCCGGTGGGTCTATCGGCTTCGATGCGCTGCTGCGTGAGAGCGGGGTTCACGCTAGGAATNNTGGCTGCCATGGCATAGCTGGCGCTAGCATCCAACACCGGGTTGGTGTCCGCCACGCCATTTTTGCGCATAACATGCGCGACGATAGACCAGTAGTCGTCATCGCTTATTCCCTCATTGCCCCCTGGCGGCATATTGGCCTTAAGAAAATTGAAGAAGTCAGCCGGGGACTGCCGACCGTAGCTGCCGAGAAAGCCGCCCCCGCTGAGCATGGGCCCAAGCGCGGAGCCCTGCAGCTCGGCGCCGTGACANGCGCCGCAATTCATGGCGTAGCTCGATACACCGGCGTCCGCCTGGCCGGTGAAGCTTGGTTCCGCGGCTGGCGTATCGGCCGGCGCGGCAGTTTGTTGCATGGACTCACCACAGGCGGTCAGCGCGAAAAGTGTCAGTGCTAGGGGAGCGCGACTTGGAATTGTTNGGGCTTTCATTGTTTACACANCTCGNACAAGGTAATGATTGTTGGAGCAGTCAGGTGACTGCGTTCAGCCTCTTATAATTATTTCTATGTCAAATCCTTCCTGGCCATCTGGTCCCTGTAAATAACTGCTTACTTCTTCAAAAACTGATGCGTTATCGAAGCGTGCACGTTCGGATTTTTCGACACGCCGCTTTGCAAGCTGAGCAACGCAGGTTTCATCACTGTCCTTTGCGTAGATCAGCTGCCCTTTAACCTTAGCCGCATTGTAAAGATTTCGAAAGCCACTCGTCTTCCAAATTAGAACCGCATTCTTTTCAGCAGCAAGCGATTTTGAGTGGGTGGTTTTCCCTGCACCTATCTCCCCGCAGGCAAATACAGCGCCGCGGTGGCCAA
>NYWC01000052.1 GCA_002684935.1 Gammaproteobacteria bacterium | reverse complement strand
ACCACCTTTATTGGTTTGGTTCCCCTGATGGCGACCGCTAATCCGGCGACTTTCTTCATCATTCCGATGGCGATCTCGCTGGCATTCGGTGTTCTATTCGCCACTGTAATCACACTGTTCCTGGTGCCCTGTCTCTACCTTATTCTGCATGACTTCACTGGTCATACCGACAGCAAGGAAGAGCGCGCACTGGCATATCAACACCAGTTCAACTAGTCTATCGGCTTCCCAATAGGGAAGCCGAGTTTCAACTAGCTGGAGTTGTTTTCCGATCATGAGCAGGTTTATTCTGATTCAGTTCTGCGTCTTTATTTCCGCCGAGTTATTCGCACAAGGCAACCACATCGATACCGTTCGCGGTGACGCCCCCGAGTTAGCCCGGTTTGGGGGCTATGACATCGGTGTGCGCGAGCTGCAGTTGTTAGACCCCGGTAGGGTCGACGTGGTGAACACACCGCGCGGCGAAGACAATGCCATCTACGATCGACCGCTAAGCGTGGAAATTTGGTACCCGGCCAATTTGAACGGTCAAGCCCCCGGCGGCACTTATCAGGCGATCACTCGCAATCCGGAAATTACCGCCACCCTGTCAGGGCGCGCCGTTCGCGATGCCGAACCCGACCCAGCCGATGGCCCTTATCCCCTTGTTATCNTCNCCCACNGTCATCCGGGCAACCGTTTTCTGATGAGTCATTCTGCAGAGAGTCTCGCTAGCAAGGGCTATGTGGTTGCCTCGATTGACCACACCGACAGCACCTACGATAGTGAGCAAAACTTCTTTTCGACGCTCTATAACCGACCCTTGGATCAACGCTTCGTGCTGGGAAGTCTGGCGGAAATGGAAGGATCAGATCCAGTCTTCGGTGATATGATCAATGCGGACAACACCGGCATCATTGGCTATTCGATGGGCGGCTATGGGCTGGTGAACAATCTTGGTGGTGCCTACAGCGCAGACATGATTGGCTCATTCATGGCGCCACCCAATGAACTGCTGGCTGAGCACACTGAGGGTAACCCCGACTACCGCGATAACCTGGATTCTCGTATCAAGGNAGGTGTTGCTGTTGGACCCTGGGGTATGAACAATGGACTATGGCGGATTGAAGACCTGGCCGGCATTACTGTGCCAACGCTCTATATCGCCGGCAGCGCCGATGGTGTATCGGGTTATAAAAATGGCACGCGAGCAATCTTTGAGGCGGCAGTGAACAGCGATCGTCACTTGCTAACCTTCAAGAATGCCGGGCACAACGCCGGGGCACCCATTCCCTTGCCGGTTGAAGTGCTAAACAGCGAAGGGCAGATTGGCGCTAGCCACTATACCGATCCGGTGTGGGATAACGTGCGCATGAATAACATCATGGATCATTTCGTTACTGCCTATTTCGACTACCACCTGAAAGGCGAAGGCCTCAAGCTGACTTATTTCGACCTGGTCCCCGATGGCGCGGATGGTGTGTATTCGATGCGTGACGGCCAGCAGTCTGAGGATCACACCTACTGGCGCGGATTCTCGTCAGGCGGCGCGGTGGGTCTGATGATGGAGCACCTGGCGCCTGGCGAATAGCCCGGTTGGGATTTCGCCAAGCTTTACAGGCAAGCATGGCTCTTAATGCGGATCACTCTGATAAACGAATAAGCCAAACCAATGCAAAAGCCCCCGATTTTCATTGCCACTCATAACGCCGAGCGTTACCAGGAGCTGCTTGACGATCGGCTAGGCGGCAACGTTGATATCACTCTCGCCAACACCCGGAGCGAAGTGGTCAGCAATTACGGGAGACAGCCCGTAGTTTTGGGTCGCCCCGATTTCCTTTTNCCGCTGTTAGACACTGAGCCACCAGTGCAGTGGCTGCAATCCACCTGGGCAGGTGTGACGCCCCTCGCACATCACAGCTTCCGAGATTATCAGCTTACCGGCGTGAAAGACGTGTTCGGACAGCAGATGGCGGAGTATGTGCTGACTCACTTGTTGGCCTTTGAGAGCAAGTTGGCTGCTAGGATACAGAGCCAGTCCAGCAAGCTTTGGGATGACAGTCTTAGTGGTACGATTCAAGANAAGACGATCGGTATTATGGGTACCGGATCCATCGGTTCTGCCGTTGCCCAGANCTGTGNGCAGTTGGGTATGCATGCGATCGGCTTTAACACCTCGGGTTTGCAGGTAGCGCCTTTCAAGACAGTGTTTGCAACGGATGAACTGGCCGCCTTTCTCGAGAGCTGTGACTATGTCATCGGTATTCTGCCTGATTTGGANGCTACGACCGANTTGCTTGATGCGGCGGCTTTCGCAAGNATGAAAGACACGGCGCTGCTGATCAACGTCGGGCGCGGCAATCTCATTGATGATAAAGCCTTGGTACAGGCGCTGAAACAGGAGCAGATCGCGGCTGCGGTGCTGGACGTTTTTAAACAGGAGCCACTGCCTGCGTCGAGTCCATTATGGGCGGNACCCAGGCTCACTATTACGGGCCACATTGCTGCGGTCAGCCGCCCCGATGATATCGCGATTCTGTTCGCGGAAAACTATAAACGCTTTGCCAGTCAGCAGCCTCTACTGCACCTCATCAATCTCGACAAAGGCTATTAGNCCGCACAATGCAAATGCTTGGAATTAAAAACCCTGCCCTGCTCGGTCTGCTCTTGCTGGTTCTTGCAGAGAATACTTTAGCCCAGGCTGCTGCAGAGAGAATTGATGAATCCAGCGTGCTTGCTGTGATGCAGCAGAGTGCCCGCTTAGCGTCAGATGTGGAGCGTGATGCACGCAGCAAGCCGCATAAGATCATACCGCTGCTGAGTCTCGCTAAAGGTGACCGTGTAATCGATATCTTCGGTTCCGGAGGTTACTACAGCGACCTGCTGGCGAGGTTGCTAGGAGAGGAGGGCGCCGCCATCCTGCACAACAANCAGGGCTTTGAGCAATGGGGTACCAATATTCTGCAGGATCGCTTCGCTAACGGGATGCCTGACAATGTAGTGAGTCATACCAACAGCGGCATAAATCTCGGCCTAGAGCCAGCCAGCATGAATGCCGCGCTGATTGTCATGGCGTTGCACGATCTGTACGTGATTCCGAGACGATATAATGGCGAGGCTTATGTCGCAGTGGGGCCACCTGCAAATGTTGCCTACTTCTACGAACAATTATTGGCGGGGCTGAAGCCCGGCGGCCGCTTCGTTGTGGTTGATCACGCAGGTGAACCTGGCATGGCCCATGAGCAGACCACGGATCTGCATCGAATTGGGGAAGATTATTTGCGCGCAGATATTGAGGCCCATGGCTTCAAATATATTGGCAGCGAAGCAGCGCTGCGAAATTCCGAGGACGATCGTGCGCGCATTGTGTTCGATGAGGATCTGCAGGGCAGAACCGATCGCTTTGTGCTGGTTTTTGAGAAGCCCTGAGTATGGACTGTCTCTGTATGAGTTTTGACGCCGGTTCGTTGGCGTGCAAACTGGAAGTGATGCGGCTATGTCTTAAGGTCAATAGTGGAATATTACGTTTTATTATCTGCTCTTTGCCGCGGTGAATCTCGGGCTAAGCTATCTTCTGCTCATGGGCTGGTGAGTCCACGTCAGTACCTGGAAGTCTCGACAGACTGTGAGAAAGGCCTTGTTGCTACTGGTCTCAGCTTTGTTGCTGTTGTTCTCGTCCTTAGTGCTCGGCTTTTTTCTACGACAACTTTGAAGCCTGGCAGACCGCGCTTGACCCCGATTCGTCGGCACCGCTGTTTGAACTATTCGGGACCTTCACGCGGTTGCTTTGCCTGCAGGCATTGCGGGCATGCTGCAAGCCCTGGTTCGGCGGGTTATGATCAGCTCGTACCCTGAGTTGTTGCCTCGCTCTCAATTCTCGGTAGCTAAGTCTGTATAAAGCTGCGCTCGCTCCGGTTAAAATCCACTTCAAGGAATAGTTGCCTTAGTCATAGGCAACTTCATAAATCGGCTCATTATCGGATCTGCGCGCGATCGTGCGCTCAATGACGAATTCCTCCCTGTAGGCTAATGGGTCCATCACCTCAACCCGATAGAGAATTTCATTGTCGCTGACCGGTGTCAGATATTCGATCACTTCCAGTTTCTCAGATATACGCATGAGGAACTAAGAATGCTCCGTGCGGAAATTGCGGGAGTGAATGATTAGCGTGTTGTCCTCCAAGAACCCCAACGAATCGCCATTCCAGCAGCTCATGTGGTCACCGAGCTATTCACCTGACAACTTGATGATACGGGTATCATGAATCATCTCGGTCATGATCATCACATAGTCTTTGTTCTGCACAATCTGAAGGTTGGTATTCCAGGACATGGNATATAGTGAGGGAATGGCTAGCTTCACAGCTAGGCATCGTTCTCCGGTGCTATAGGTCAGGGCATTAGAGGCAGCCTNTAAACCTTCGGCCCGACGCTTCGCGTTGTAGTCCTNGAATTCTGCCCGGATTGGAAATTGTCCGTCGGCGGGTTCGAGCNCCAGCGATGTGCGGTATTCACNGAGCACCTTGTCGGGTTTNGCCGCAAAATTGAAATCCGCTTCGANGCCGATATAGGCGCCTGTTTCCGGTGCCGGTCGGCCCGGNTNGAGAGCTGCCTCCCGNGACAGGTTGGCTGCCAAGGTTTCACACTTAATNNCCGCAATTTCCTCAGCCGTATGTGANGCCTGTTCTCCAAGATCGCTNGGNCGGATAACCGGCGTGGTGCTGCCAAAGAACCAGGTACCCTGTGAATTNGGNTGCNNGTATTCGTTAAGGNTCGGTTGATAGGGCTCTGCCGCCTGTCCGGCATTGAGGTAGGCATGGAGAATCAAGGCAAGCGCTATGNTTGCCGGCGTGGATAGGTGTTTCATGTCTCAGTTCCTGTCTGAAATTTCTACTGCTATTCAGAGCCCTGGCGGATCGCGTACTAAGATAAGAGACGATCAGGACCAAGGATTGTTACTGAGATTTCTTATTCCTGAGGAAAAGTATGGAAGAAGTCGGATCACTCTAACCTTTGACCGCGGTTCGAAAAGGTTGGACCGTAATGTCTTGCCAAACATTTTCAGTGACATAGGGGTCGTTATTCATCCAATGATCCAGCGCTTTGCGGTTTTCGAATTCTACCACCAGAGAGGACCCGATCATTTCGTNGGCGTCATTGAGAATGGCGCCACCAATTAGCACCTGCCCACCTGCCAATAAATCTTTGGCGCCTTCAATGTGTGCTGGACGAGCCGCGCTGCGGCGGGCCTGGGCATCTTCATCCTTGCCATCATAGGCTGTGATTAGAAACTGCATGCTTATCTCCTTCGTCTGTTTTAACTGGAAAGCTGTAAAAAAATGTCACTAAACACTGGCAGCAGCGACAGCATCAGTAGCGTTGCCATGGCATAGTTAAAGTACTTAACCGATTCTGGTTTCTGCAGCAAGCGCTTTAGCGAAGCGCCAAACCAGAGCCACAGCATGATGCAAGGCGCGCCAAAAATAAGAAATATGATTGCAATGACNAGCACCTGCAGACCATAGTCGCTGCCANCGACGGTGTAGGTGGCGGTAGCGCCCACCGCCAGCACCCAGGCTTTAGGGTTGACCCACTGAAAAGCGGCGGCTTGTAAGAATGTAAAAGGTTTGCCCTCGGTCACGCTGAGATCTGAAACTGGGGCAGAGGCTATTTTCCAAGCTAGGAACGTGAGGTAGCTGGCCCCTGCAGCCTTCAGCAGCAAGTGCAGCACGGCATATTTCTCAAATAAGGAGGTCAGGCCCAGGCCGACGGCTATCACCATGGCTGGAAAGCCTAAAATGATACCAAGGTAATGAGGCAGGCTGCGCTGGATACCGTAGTTCAGCCCGGAGGTCATGATCATGGCATTATTGGGGCCAGGTGTCACACATGTGGCGATAGCGAACAAGATAATTGCCAGATATTCCATCGATAAACTACAGTACGGACTGATTCCTGTGATCACCAAATTTCGGGCGGACCACACTCTTCAGGGGAATCTGCATGCCGCCGGTTTCTTCAAGCCAGTCGTAGACCTCTGTGGCTAGCTCTGAGATGCGGTCCTGATGCTCAGGCGCATCGATTAGNTTGTTGGTCTCGTTAGGGTCATTCTCCAGGTCGTAAAACTCATTCGTATCCCAGATGCCATGATACCGGATGTACTTGTATCNTTCCGTGCGCACTCCAAACATGGTCGGTGTCTGGGGAAAGTCCATCTCCCAGTAATATTCATAGAAAATACGGTCGCGCCAGTCCGTCTCATTGCGCGCGAACAGCGGTGTCATTGATATACCTTGCATATGGGGTGGCGTCTGCAGCCCGGCTGCTTCAAGAATAGTAGGCGCGATATCTATGTTCTGCACTAATTGCTCTATGGGCTCGCCAGCCACCAGCTGTTCGGGCCACCGCACCAGCAGCGGTACCTTGGCTGATTCTTCATAGAAATGGCGCTTGTCGATAAGACCGTGTTCTCCAAATGAGAAACCGTTATCCCCCATATAGATCACCAGTGTGTCTTCCGTAAGGCCATTGGCATCGAGATAATCCAGGACTGCGCCAACGCTGTCATCTATCCCCATTAAAGTTTCAGTATAGCGATGGAAGAATTCTTCAAAGTCGATCTGGCCATGATACATGTAGTCGACGCCGTGCCAGGATTCCCGCTGTGCCTTTACCCAGTCCGGCAGGCGTTCCTCACCGTAGTAGTCGCGGCCGCGCGAGGGTTCACCGCCGCTACCGGATGAGGGTAGCTGGGGTTCGCCATAGACCGGCGTGTTATAGGAATCCGGGTAGATAATGGACTCCTCAGCATGCATGTCCTTATGACGCTGCGCCGGTTGGAACTGGGAATGCACTGCCTTGTGNGACAGATAAAGAAAGAAGGGTTGCTCTGTGTTCCTATTCTCGAGCCATTCCACGGCGTGGTCCGTCAGCAGGTCGGTAATATAGGACTGCTCATCATATTCAACCCGTTCGCCGTTGATGTTCAGGGTTGGACCGTAGTAAACCCCCTGGCCGCGGAAACTTTCCCAATGATTAAAACCGGGCTGGGGCGCGTCGGAATGGTTACCCATGTGCCACTTGCCGAAGAAGCTGGTCTGATAACCGGCAGCTTGTAAATACTGTGGAAAAAAAGTCAGGTTGCCAGGGTCGGGTGCGGCATTGTCCACCACTGTATGCGTGTGGGAATAGAGCCCGGTCAGAATAGAGGCGCGGCTTGGTGAGCACAGGGCGGTGGTAACATAGGTATTGGGAAAATAAGCGCCTTCCGCCGCCAGTCGGTCCAGGTTCGGCGTCTGNAGCCACGGGACCTTGCCGGTAAAGCCCATGAAGTCAAAACGATGATCATCGGAGAGAATATAAATAACGTTCTTTGGCGTACTGCCAGCTATAGGCGCCAAGGCAAATTTGGCTTCCTGTTGGTCTGAGCAGTAGGCCAGAGTGGCGAGCAAAGTGCAGAGCCCGNCGGGCTTTAAGAATGTGCCATTTAACATATGATTCACTCAGAACTTGTCATTGTTGTCATGTTTTATTGANCGCTGTNCCGAAGTCTAACATGCGCGTTACGTCTGGGCCCGCCCCGGTTCTGGCTACCCAGGCCGAGGCAAGCTATGATGCGCAGCCATGATTCTGGGAGCCCTGATACCGATTTTTGCCATTATTCTGCTAGGCTTTCTGATCAGCCGCACGCCGATATCTTCCNCGGAGGTTTGGCAGGGCCTGGAGCGTCTGACCTACTACCTGTTTTTTCCAGCACTGCTGGTGAATCGTCTCTCGCAGACCAACTTCGAGGTCAGTGAGCTGCTGGAAATCGGNTATGTGCTTGGTTTCGCGCTATTCGTCTTTACTATTCTGTTCACCNGGCTAAGACAGTTCATTGCCAAGGGCCAGGGCTCACTCAGTTCGGTCTACCAGGGCAGCATCCGTTTCAATACCTATATTGGCCTTGCCTGTGTGGAAGCACTCTACGGTGAAAGCGGCCTGACTCTGGCGGCANTGTGCCTGGTGGTCTATATCCCGCTCGTCAACGTTCTCANNGTGANCTCAATCAGTGCCAGCGGCGGCGGCAACCGCAACCGCAACCGCTGGGTCATAGTTACCGGNTCAGTGCTAACCAATCCGCTGGTNCTGGCCTGCTTTCTCGGTATGGGGCTGAGTTATTATAATGTGGAAGTACCGGATCTGGGCTGGGAGATTATTGAGGTGTTGAGTCTCCCGGCCTTGCCCCTGGGGCTGCTNGCTGTGGGCGCNGGTATTCACTTTGTGGTGATTGGTGATCAGACCTGGCAACTNGCGGTGGCGCTGTTCTGCAAATTGCTGGCATTTCCTGCCCTGGTGGTTGTGGCTACGCTGCTATTTAAATTGGCCCCAGGGCTGTCGGCAGTGCTGCTCTTGTTAACCTGCCTACCGGCACCATCATCTGCCTATATCCTGGCACGGCAGCTGGGTGGCAACGTGAGCCTGATGGCCAATATCATCACCCTGCAAACCCTCGTTGCGCTTTTCACCATTCCCCTGTGGATAGATATTGGTGATCGCTTTCTCTGGTTAAACTTGGTTCTCTGATGCAACCCACCCATAAAGATTTCTGGTTCATACCCCTGGGCGGCTGTGGCGAGATTGGCATGAATCTCAATCTTTATGGCCATGCTGGCAGATGGTTAATGGTGGACTGCGGCGTCACCTTTGAAAAATATCCTGAGGCATCACGGACCGGTAATCGAGTAGAAATGCCGGATCCCGCATTCATCAGTAACCGGGCCGAATCGCTGGAAGCTCTCATCGCTACCCATGCCCACGAGGATCACATCGGCGCCATTGTCCACCTGTGGGAGCAGTTTCGCTGCCCTATTTACACCACGCCGTTTACCCGCAACGTGGTACTGCGCAAACTGCGAGATAAAGGCCTCAACGCGCCAATTATTACGGTGCTTGAGGGCGCAGAAATCACCCTTGGGCCTTTTCGCGTAAGATGGTTGCCTATTACTCACAGCACACCGGAAACTAATGCTCTGTTGATTACCACGGCGGTGGGCAACGTGCTTCATACCGCCGACTGGAAGCTGGACTCGGCGCCGATTGCCGGTCAGGCAATCAACCCGCAACTGTATCGTTCGCTGGGACAAAGCGGAATCGACGTCGTGGTCTGTGACTCCACCAATGCCATGATGGCTGGCCACTCGGTATCAGAATCGGAGCTGTTCAATGGCTTGAATGGAATCATCGGGGAGTCCACGCAGCGCGTGGTCGTTGGTTGCTTCTCCAGCAACGTGGCTCGCATGCAGACCTTGGGGCATGTGTCACGGGTCAGTGGCCGTTATCTCGGTTTGTTGGGACGCTCCATTCAACGGATGGTTTCCAGTGCGCGAGCAGCCGGTTACCTTAGGGAAAATTTCAACCTGGTTGATAATTTTGATTTGGCTTATCTGCAACCCGAAGAGGTGCTGCTGGTAGCCACTGGCAGTCAGGGTGAGCCCGGGGCTGCCTTGCATCGACTGGCGGCCGACAGCCACCCGGATGTTAATCTGTCTGCCGGTGACCATGTAATTTTCAGTACCAAGACTATTCCCGGTAATGATGAGCAGGTGGCCCGTCTGGTAAATGCGTTCCGCGCGCGCGGTATTAAGGTTACTCTGGCCGACGAATCAGATACACCGCTCCATGCTTCCGGGCATCCATGTGAGGATGAGCTGAGGCAAATGTATCAATGGACTAAACCGCGCCTCGTCATCCCCGTGCACGGTGAAGCAAAGCACATGCGCGCAAATGCCAGGTTGGCGGACAAGGTTGGTGTGCCGCATCAACTCGTTGGGCAAAACGGAGACTTGTTTGATCTGGTTGCGTCACGTATTGAAAAAGGCGAAGTCGTGACGGGTCGGCTGTGGTATGACGAGGGTAATCGCAAACTAGTGCCTGTGAGGTGACCTGGCAGCTACCTGGCTTTGAACCTGACTGCCAGTTTGCCGCGAGTTCGANTAGGTGAGGGTAAAGCTTGTCAGAGATGTAGCAGGAACNCGCCNGCACCATAAGGNATNTNCNTCAATTGCGCGAAGGCCAGNATTTCTGCATNGCCATTAGCGCATCTAACAGGGCGNTAGTATTCCNTTCTCCCAATTGACTGAGTGCACTGGCAGCTGCCTCAATACTTGCCAGCCCATCTGGCTGTCTGCTGCTGCGGATGTGATACCTGCTGCTGATCGGGCTCTTGAGGTGGCAGACCCGCATCCCATGAAGCCAGGGATTCGAAAGCCAGATTTTTTTGGCCTTACGCCAAGTGCCATCTATTATGATCAAAGTGTCTATCGGCATGGTATCCATGCTCTCGTCAAGGGCTAGACTTGTGGTAGTGGGGAATAGAATGACTGCATTTGGATTTGACAGTAATCTGCCGCGCACAGCGCTAAAGTCCTTGGGGGTTTCTCCCACAATGGTTTCTGTCTCGGGTGCCACCAGTGAAATTAGTCGCGCTGTGTTTTTGGCATGCTTGACTTCGGAGGGGTGCTGTAAGACAACGATTTGGGTTTGATAGCCTGTCTCGTTAATCGCGCAGCAAACGCAGGACTGCTGGGGATAGGCACAGCGGGGGCAATCGGTTCTAGGCATTGATAGGCGTTACCAGGCAAGAGTGTTGAATACTTGTCGAGACTGTATCTGGCGTGATTCGACTCGGTTAGCCTTTATATCATTTTGTTTGATTTCGGTATTGATACTGCCAAAGTTTTTTGGAGCGCGCGTACTTGTAACGGAACCGCAAAACTAGACCTTCTCTATACTAAGTTGAACCGGTTTCAACGCAAAAGAACAAAGTGTGGAGTGGAAGGCAGACTAATATAGAGCAACTAAGCTCCGCCTGGTTTGGTTTTGACTGACTCNAATCGCCTTAGCGCCAGCGCGCCAACTTCACCGCAACTGCAGAACCGTATCCAACCAGCCAGCACCAGGCTCTCAGCGCATGGTTTCGGGACTTTACCGCCGCTCTTGCCTCATCTCGATGGCAAAGTTCATCCGCCTGACATTGTTCAAGCAAGTTACGAAGGGCCGGAAAGCTGCCATCTTGCCTCAGACTGTCAATCTGATGCTGATAATGACTATCTACGAAGGTTTCCACAGCATCGATAGTGGCATAAACAGAGTTGTCGCCGAATATCGCCGGGATTGCGCCGGTGAGGAATCCTGCCAGCTTCCAGACAGGAATGAATACGCTGATTTGCTGCTCAGGTATCTGTTTCGAAACAAGGGCCAGGTGCTGTTCTTCTGTTGCTAGATGATGTTGTGCGAATTTTCTTAGCTCTATATTTGATGTGACGGCCAGAATGCCGCGATAAATCCAGACCGCACCGGTTTCGCCAGCGTGGTCAGATCGTAGCTCTGCAAGCAACCTCTGCGGCAATTCCCGAGATTTAAAATCCTGTGACACGGACTCATTCATGATGATTAGTACGCTCTGAGTTGACGCGCAGACCACGACAATCTATGTGCCGGCAGCTAGCGTAAGTGCTAGTATGAAATCACTTTACTGGATGACTCATGACTTGCGCCTGGATGACAATCCGGCGCTGCTTCAGGCTGCCCAGTCTGAGGAGCTGCTGCTGGTTTATGTCGTAGATCCGGCCTGGTTCAGGGTTAATCGCTTCGGACAGTTGAGTATGGGGAGTCATCGCTGGCTTTTTGTTCAACAGGCCTTGATGGATTTGGACAGTGCATTGCGAGACCTGGGACATCGCCTGTGCATTGTTGAAGGTGGTCCAGAGGACGCCATTGCCCAAATCCTGCACCAAATACCGTTTCAGCGGCTTGTGATTTCGCAGCAGTTCGGGAGCGATGAGCTTGACAGGATTGAGCAGCTACAAAGGGTTCACCCACAAGTGCAGTTCGAGATCGTTGATACCTATACCCTGTTTGATCGACAATCGCTGCCGATGCCAGTCGCCGATATACCGGAGACGTATTCCAAGTTTCGACGCAGGGCCGAGAAAGCTTCAGCAGTTGCGCCTATCCCGCCACCGACAACTCTGCCATCGATGGTGCAGCTTAATGCCGACCGCTTCCCGCTACGGGCGGAGTTTGAGGTTTTCGAGGGCCAGTTTCACGGTGGTGAAGCCGCAGCCCAGCGGCATGTTGAACGCTATTTTGGTGAAGACCTGCCACTTAATTACAAGCAGGTGCGCAATGCGCTTGGTGGCTGGGAGAACTCGTCGAAGATGTCTGCCTGGCTCAATGTTGGGTGTTTGTCGACCCGGCGCATGTTGCATCACATTCACGATTATGAAGAGTCACGCGAGAAAAACGATTCCACTTACTGGCTCTATGTTGAATTATTGTGGCGTGAATATTTTCAGTGGTTGGCCCTGAAAATTGGCAAGGGTCTGTTCGCGAAAGATGGTAGCTCTTCACAAGCTTATGCCGGCAGATTCGATCCTGCAGGTCTTGCTGAATGGTGTGAAGGTAATACTGCATATCCTCTTGTTAACGCTTGCATGCGTCAGTTAAACGCCACCGGCTACTTGTCCAATCGCGGTCGGCAGCTTGCAGCGAGCTGTCTGATCAACGAGCTGCAGGGCGACTGGCGCTATGGAGCCGGCTGGTTCGAACAGCAGTTGATTGATTATGATGTAGCGGCAAACTGGGGAAACTGGCAGTACATCGCCGGGGTAGGGGCCGATGCGCGCGGAGGGCGTCACTTCAATCTCGCCAAGCAAACCAAAATTTATGACGCCGATGGCAGCTACCGCAGGCGTTGGCTTTAGGCCACGTGCGAAATGCTGTTCGGAGACTCATCATGGCCCACAGAAAGACTCACCTGCCAGAAAAAATCTGCCCGGTTTGCAAGCTGAGCTTCAGTTGGCGCAAGAAATGGGCACGTGACTGGGAGCACGTTATATACTGCTCAGAACGCTGCCGTCGACAGCGCAAGCCCGATTCTGGCTAAGAGCGCAGTGTTGGGGGCTTCCTGATGTGCTGGCGCCATTTTTGGTTTGAGCTATTCAGTCCTTAACCTGATCGATGAAGGACTCGGGATATGAATCAGCCTCAGCCTCAAGCTTGTCCTGGGTTCTAAGTTCAAAATCCGACGCATTGTGGCGTTCACGCAGCTGGCGCTCTGGTGGCCCCCAATTTCGATTCACTATCCGACCTCGCTTAACCCCGGGCCTTCTGGCGATGGACTGCGCCCAACGCCCTACATTTTTATACGACTCAGTATCGAGAAACTCCGCCGCATCGTAAACCGTTCCGCTGTGAACAGCGCCATACCATGGCCAAATGGCGATGTCGGCGATTGAATACTCGTCCCCACACATATAGGCCTTGTCAGAGAGGTGTCTATCCAACACATCAAGCTGGCGCTTAACTTCCATGGTATAGCGGTCTATGCAGTATTCAATCTTCTCGGAGGCATACACATAAAAATGACCAAATCCACCACCAAGATAGGGTGCTGAACCCATTTGCCAGAACAGCCAATTCAAGCATTCGGCGCGACGTCTGGCATCGGTAGGGATCAGGGTCTCAAACTTTTCGGCGAGATACAGCAAGATGGCGCCAGACTCGAAAAGTCGAATCGTGCCATCATCGCTATAGTCTACCAGCGCCGGTATCTTGGAATTGGGATTAATTTCTACAAAGCCAGAACTGAACTGATCACCCTTACCGATATTGATCAGATGGGCATCATATTCCGCGCCGCTATGGCCCTGGGCCAAAAGCTCTTCCAGCATGATAGTAACCTTTTGGCCATTGGGCGTGCCTTGAGAATACAGCTGCAAGCCGTGTCTGCCGCGCGGCAGCGGGGCCTGATGAGTCGCCCCAGCCAATGGACGATTGATACTGGCAAAAGTGCCTTCGGCGTCCTTATTCCAGGTCCATATTTTTGGCGGTTCGTAGTTTTCACGCTTCGTCATGCTTTCCTCAAGTACGGGGTCATTAATCGTGGACTCACGGGAGTATATTCGACTAAGGGCCGCGTGACTTGCTCGATCTTCTGTAAACTTGAGAAATGGTCGCCAAGTAAACACTCGAAGGCGCGATTATAACGAGAGGAATCCATAGTTTTGTAATACGGGCTATGTATTGCCCTTTACCGGGAGGAAATCTCGAGTGTTGATCAACTGGACTTAAAAAGGCGAGTTTAAGACTTCTGGCTAAATCCGCGATGGGCTGGATAAAGCAGGTGGCAGGTGACAGAATGAATACAGATTCCTTACGTAATTTGTGTGTGGCCCTTCCAAAAGAGACAGAGCAGATCCAGAGGAAAAATGAACGGGTGTTTAAAATCGGCGGCAAGATNTTTGTTTGTCNAGGCTTGGANTCGAGTGGTCGATACTCCTTNAAGGNCGAGATCGATTTCTGGNGNTGTCTGANTTGCCTTGCATTCGGCCAGCCCCGTTCCTGGAATGAGCAAAGTGGGTGCAGATTGATCCGGCAAGCTGTCAGCTTGGCGATGCAGAATTGATCTGTTTGATCGAGGATTCCTGTCGACAGGTGCTGCAGAAGCTACCCAAGAAGAATCAGGCAGCTATCGCAGAGAGAGTCCGATAGAGGACTCGTGGGCCTGGATACAATTTAGAGAATTATGCACCATACATAGTCGTGCCACCCACCACCGTACGCACAATTTCGATGTGCTTGATGGCATCTGGGTCCACATCCTGTGGCGCATCGGCGAGGATCACGAAATCTGCCAGCTTGCCCGGCGTGATACTGCCCTTGATGTTTTCCTCGTATGAGGCGTAAGCGCCGTTAATGGTGCAAATCTTCAGGGCGTCCTCGATGCTGACCCGTTGATTCGGACCCCAGACGCGTCCGTCAAAATCCTTGCGGGTAACCATACTTTGAATCGCCATCATCGGTTCGTAGGGCCCAGGGGTGTAATCCGAGGCGGGCGCCACTGGAATGCCATAATCCAGGAATGACTTATGGGCGAACATCCAGCGCATTCTTTCTTNGCCGTAGTCGACCCACTTGTTGCCGTGGTAATGCACATAGGTATAGAAAGGCGCAGGAATGACGCCTAAATCGGCGATGCGAGTCAGTATCTCAGGGTTAACCAGTGAGCAGTGTTCAATTCGGTGCCGGGTATCTTCCTTGGGCCAAAGGGTCTGGACCCGCTCATAGGCATCCAGCACCATGTTAATCGTGACATCGCCGTTAGCATGAATGGCGACCTGGTAGTCGTTGCGATGTGCATTTTCCACCGACTCATGAATTTCTTCCTCGGTCATATACAGCAAACCGAAGTCATCAGGTCTGCCTTCATACGGTTCGCTCATACGCATGGTGCGCTCGGAAGCCGAGCCATCGGCCGTGAACTTCACCGCGCCGATGCGAAAAACCTCGTCACCCATGCCGGTGCGCACACCCGCATTGACCAGATCATCGAAGAGTCGGCCGCGCGGGAATAGATACATGCGAAAGCGCATGCCGCCCGCATCCCTTGCATCCTGGTAGGCAACCATGTCATTGCGACTTCCGCCAGTTTGATGCACTGAAGTAAGGCCAGCCTGGGTCATCAACTCTGAGATCAATATGACGCCATCCCGCCTCTGTTCACGGCTTGAGTCGGAAGGGATCAGCTCGTTAAACACCGAGCGAGCGCCGCCTGCCACCAGGCCTGTAAGGCGACCGTTTTCATCCCGATAAAATCTGCCTCCTTGGGGATCCTGAGTTTCGGAGGTAACGCCTGCCAAGCCCAGCGCCATGCTGTTGTAGACGCTGGTGTGGCCGCCGCGGTGACGAACCACTACCGGATGATTGGGTACCAGGGCGTCAATATCATCCCGATTCAAGGGGCGGTCCTCAGACAGCTTGGTATCGTCGTATTTAAAAGCCTGTACCCACTGACCCTGGGGTGTGGCGTTGGCTCGTTCCTGCAGCGCTTCTGCAATAGACGAAGCAGATCTCAAATCAGCGTTGACCTGCACCAGTTCATTCACGCCGGCGCCGGAAGGATGCGAATGGGCGTCGATGAAGCCCGGCGCCACAAACATACCTTCTGCGTCGATAATTTCGGTTCTGCGACCAGCCAGCCCCTGAATGTCATCACTTGAACCAACTGCCAGGAAACGGTCACCCTTGACGGCAAACGCCTCGGCGCTGGGCAGACTGTTATCACTGGTGAACACCCGTGCGTTAGTGACAATGTAGTCGGGTGCAGCATCCTGCAGCGGAGCTGCAGACTGGGCAAGTGCGGCCTGGGTAGGTAAACCGAGGCCAGCGGCGGCGAGGGCAGAGCTTGAACCAATGAATTTTCGTCGGGAAAGTTTGCGCACGACATCCTCCAATACTGTTGCTGTAAATGTTGTTATTGCTGTGCCACTGCAAGGTCGTCGCTATGCAATGGGAGGTCATTCTGGTGCTTTAAAGTGTCTCCCGGCCACTATAACGCCAGCCCAACATCGCCTGCAAGCAGCGGAAACTGCTGCAAAGGGCTTCCCTTCGCCCTAGTAACTCGGGTATGTTTTAGCTATGCCTGATAACTTAGAAAGTCAACCCGAAACGCACTCGGACTCCTACTCCGGAAATCTGCCGGAGCAGCAAGGCGCCAACGTGCTGAGCGCCGAGGAATTACGCGCACACTGGATGCCCTTCACCGGTAATCGCCAGTTCAAACGCGCGCCGCGATTGTTTGCCTCTGCGGAAGGTGTTTATTACACCACCGTGGATGGGCGAAAAGTATTTGATGGTCTGTCTGGTCTCTGGACTTGCGGTCTGGGTCATTGTCGCCCAGAGATTTCCGAGGCGGTCAGCAAACAGATTGCTACCCTGGATTATTCGCCAGGTTTTCAGTACGGCCATGAACTCAGCTTTAAACTCGCCCATAAAGTGGTAGAGCTGACCCCGCCCGGACTGAACCAGGTATTTTTCACCGACTCGGGTTCTGAGACGATCGATACCGCGCTGAAGATGGCGCGCGGCTACTGGCGTAGCCGAGGCATGCCCGGCAAGTCAAAATTTATTGGTCGTATCAAGGGTTACCACGGCGTCAACTACGGTGGAATAGGTGTTGGCGGTATTGGATTTAATCGTAAGCTGTTTGGGCAAAGCATAGATGCGGATCACATACCGCACACAGTCTTGCCGGAAAATGATTTCAGTCGCGGCATGCCTGAGAAAGGTGCCCACCTTGCGGATGAGCTTGAAGAGTTGGTGTTGCTGCATGATGCCTCGAACATCGCGGCGGTGGTGGTTGAACCCATGTCAGGTACGTCAGGTGTCTTGCCTCCGCCAAAGGGGTATTTGAATCGCCTGCGCGAGATCTGCGACAAGCACAACATCCTGCTGATTTTTGATGAGGTCATAACCGGCCTGGGTCGAATGGGTTCACTCACCGGAGCAGAAGAGTTCGGGGTGACACCCGATATCATGACCCTGGCCAAGCAAATTACTAATGGCGCGCAGCCACTGGGTGCGGTTGTCACCAAGGCTGACATCTACGACACATTCATGGATCAGGGTGGACCTGATTACATGGTGGAGTTTCCCCACGGCTACACCTACTCAGCTCATCCGGTTGCCTGTGCTGCTGGCCTGGCTGCGCTCGATGTGCTGGAGAAGGAAGAGCTGCCGCAGCGAGTGAAATCCATGTCGGCCTATTTTGAGAATGCTGTGCATCAACTCAAGGGTGCGCCCTATGTTAATGACATCCGTAATTACGGTTTTGCCGCTGGCGTGAGCCTGGAGCATTATCCCGGCGAACCACTACGGCGCCCCTTTGAATTGGGTCTAAAGTGCTTCGATAAAGGTTTCTATATTCGCTGGGGTGCTGACACGGTGCAACTGGCGCCGGCCTTCGTTGTTACAGAGCAACAGATAGATAGTTTTATCAATGCCGTTGGAGAATCTCTGCATGAGCTCCCTTGAGTCAGCGGTCGTGGCATCAGAATCAGACACTCTGGGCCACTATATCAACGGTCAGATTGTAAGCGACCAGCGTCGCCGCGCAGCTGTTTTCAATCCCGCTACCGGGCAAGTCACTCAGCAGCTTGCTCTCGCAGATCAGGCTACTGTCACCAGTGCGGTAGATGCTGCAGCCGCAGCGTTTCCGACCTGGCGCCAGATCCCGCCAAACAAGCGTTCTCAGATACTGTTCCGCTACAAGCAGCTGCTAGAGCAAAATGCTGAAGCCATCTGCCAGCTCATCACCGCAGAGCATGGCAAAGTCATTGACGATGCCCATGGCGAGCTCGGCCGCGGCATTGAAGTGTTGGACTATGCCTGCGGTATCAGCGAATTGCTGAAGGGGGAGTTTTCCAAAAATGCCGGGCCGGACATCGACAGCTGGTCCGAGTTTCAGCCGCTGGGAGTCGTGGCCGGCATTACCCCGTTTAATTTTCCCGCCATGGTGCCCATGTGGATGTTTCCCATGGCTATCGCCTGTGGCAATACCTTTATTCTCAAACCGTCGGAGCGTGACCCTAGTCCGGCACTGCTGCTGGCAAAGCTATTTAGCGAGGCGGGTCTTCCCGATGGCGTGTTCAATGTTGTAAATGGCGATGCTGAGACGGTGCAGCATATTCTCGACGATGACCGGGTACAGGCACTAAGTT
>NYWC01000051.1 GCA_002684935.1 Gammaproteobacteria bacterium | reverse complement strand
CGAATGGTGCGGGCCTGATCCGCGATAGAGCGTGTAATGGCCTGGCGAATCCACCATGTGGCATAGGTCGAGAATTTGTAGCCGCGGCGGTATTCGAACTTGTCTACTGCCTTCATCAGGCCGATGTTCCCTTCCTGGATCAGGTCGAGGAACTGCAGGCCGCGGTTCGTGTATTTCTTGGCGATAGAAATAACCAGACGCAGGTTCGCCTCTACCATTTCTTTCTTAGCGCGACGTGACTTCGCTTCACCGATAGACATCTGGCGGTTGATATCTTTAATCTCAGAAACTGTGAGGCCTGTCTCCTCTTCGAGCATACGAATCTTCTTCTGCGCCCGAAGGACTTCGGTCTTCACATTTACAAGCAACTCGGCATATGCGGTTTTTTCCTTAATATGCTGGTTGATCCACTTCTCGTCGGTCTCGTGGCCGGGGAAGGTCGAGATGAAAGTCTTGCGTGGCATCTTCGCGCCGCGCACGGCCAGGTTCAGCACAGTGCGCTCATGGCGACGCAAACGTGTCAGTACCGCGCGGATGTGGCTCAGCAGTGGATCAAATTGCCGTGGCGTCAGTTTGAATGACTTGAACAATTCGCCTAACTTCTCCAGCTCTTCCTTGGATTTGGCGTGGTGACGACCACGCTTGCCAACTACGGTACTGGTAAGTTCATACTGAGCGCGTAGGTCGGTGAAGCGGATGCGGGCTTCTTCCGGGTCTGGTCCAGTGGCTGCTTCATCCTCGTCGTCATCTGAGTCAGCACCTCCAGCCTTGTTGGCCTCGGCTTGCTGGTTGTTCATGGCCGGCGGTGGAATATCGTCGGTGTTGTCTAGGTAACCGGTGATCAGGTCGTTAAGGCGGCGCTCCTCGGAATCGATCAACGCATACTCGTTGAGGGTATGCTCCACCGTGCCGGGGAACAGCGCCATGGCTTTCATCAGCTCACGCAGGCCTTCTTCGATGCGCTTGGCTATAACAATTTCGCCTTCGCGAGTTAGCAGTTCCACCGTGCCCATTTCGCGCATATACATGCGCACCGGGTCGGTAGTGCGGCCAGCTTCGTTTTCAACGGCAGCGAGGGCAGCAGCCGCTTCTGCGGCAGCAACCTCGTCAGCGCCGCTGTCGCCTTCATCTTCGTTCAATAACAGCGCATCGGCGTCGGGCGCGGTCTCGAAGACCTTGATGCCCATGTCGTTGATCATCTGAATGATGTCTTCAACCTGATCCGGGTCTGAGATGGACTCTGGCAGGTGGTCGTTGACCTCGGCATAGGTAAGGTAGCTTTGCTCCTTGCCTTTGGCTATGAGGGCTTTAAGACTGGACTGTGGTGCGATTGCTTCGGCCATAAACTCTCAGCTCCCCTGAGGCTAATCAGGGATAGAAATTGGGTAAATAAAAGCGAGCCGCGCATTATAGCGGCGACTAGCAACTATGTATATCGTCTTAGGACTGATTTTNGANAGCTTTTCCGGGTTNAAGACGAGGGTTTAAACCGGGATTCAAATTGATTATCAACAACCTGCTGAATACAGCTATTTAGACCTGATCGGGGCCTTCTGCGATCGCCCATTGGCCNCCGCAATCCGGGACTTCAACTCGTCCTTCAGGCGCAGCAAGTGCAGCTTCTGCTGTATATCTGACAATATATTGTCAATTATTTGTTTGAACTCTTCTTCAAGCCCCTCTTGTGGTGTGATTTTCTCGGCCTGCAGTAGCTGGGTTAGCTGGCCACCAAGGTGGGTGCCGTAGCAGTAACCAAGTAGGGTGTANGTTTCAATCTGGGGTTCGTTCTGTACTTTTTCAATGAGGGTGCAGAGAAGCTTTCGGCTCTCATCCTCGGCATAGNGCAAGGACTCCAGATCAGCTTCGAGCGCGAGGGCAATTTCTGGATTTCGCAGGAGCAGCTCAATGGCCTTGATACTGGCAGGCTTGCGGATTTTTGCCAGGGCCGCGCCGGGGCCGCGATCGCTTGGGCGGGATTGGGGAGCACCGTAGGGCGGCGGCGCCCCATAGTCCTCGGACGGCGGCGCCATTTCAGGTGGTGGTGGATGTTGCGCCGGGTCCGGCGCAGTGGCCATAAGTTGATCCAGGGATTCGCTGCTGACACCGAGGGTGCCGGAAAGCCGGTCCAGCATTAGCTGGCCATAGACGCCCTTCGGCAGTTGCCGAATCAGAGGCTTGGCCAGATTGCTGAGTCGGGCCTTGCCCTCGATAGAATCAATATCCAGATCCTCGGACAACTTGTCGAAGAAGAACTGCTCCAGGGGCACGGCCTGTTCCACCTGCTCCAAAAACTTGTCCTTGCCAACCTTGCGAACATGGGTATCAGGGTCATCACCTTCAGGTAGAAAAAGGAAGCGCACGCGACGACCGTCTTCCATCAACTTCAGGCTGGTTTCCAGAGCGCGCCAGGCGGCGTTAAGCCCGGCGGCATCACCATCGAAACAAAATACCACTTCAGACACAGCACGAAACATAAGGGTGAGGTGACGGTCGCTGGTGGCGGTGCCGAGGGTGGCCACGGCGTTGCGAATTCCCATTTGCGCCAGCGCAATGACATCCATATAGCCCTCCACCAAAAGCAGGCGGGAGAACTTATCACCGAATTTCTTCGATTCATACAGGCCGTAGAGTTCAGCGCCTTTGTGAAACACCGGGGTCTCTGGTGAGTTCAAGTACTTGGGTTTGTCATCGCCGAGCACGCGGCCACCGAAGGCGATGGTGCGGCCGCGACTGTCGCGAATCGGGAATATGATGCGATCTCGAAAACGGTCGTAGAAAGGCGAACGTTTATCATTGTCTTTTCTGACTTCTTCACCCTCAGCTTTATTGCGCTCGATTATCATGCCGGCCTTCAACAGATTCTTCTGCTGTTGCGCATCCACGCCGATAGCTTCAATCAGGTTATCCCAGCCCGGCGGGGCATAGCCGATGGCGAAGTCCCGGGCGATCTCGCCGCTGACGCCGCGGGTCTTGAGATATTCTATGGGGCGCTTGCGTTCGGCGTGCTGGCGTAGCTGAAACTGGTAGAACTTGCTTGCTTGCTCCAGGACATCCAGCAGTTTGGCATGCTCGGACTGGCGCCGGGTCTCGGCCTTGGACTCTTCCCTGGGTACCTCGACGCCAGCATCGCGGGCGAGGGTTTCCACCGCCTGGGGAAAGTCCACGTGATCGAAATTCATCACGAAGCCGATAGCGTTACCGCCAGCACCGCAACCGAAGCAATAGTAAAACTGGCGCTCGGGCTGGACGCTGAAGGAAGGGGTTTTCTCGTTATGAAAGGGGCAGCAGGCCTGGTAGTTCTTGCCGGACTTTTTCAGCGGTACCCGTTTGTCCACCACCTCCAGAATGTCGGTGCGATGCAGTAAATCATCGATGAAGGATTGGGGGATGAGGCCGGCCATAGTTTCCTGGATTGTTATGGGTAAGCGTCGTTG
Organism: Gammaproteobacteria bacterium; assembly: GCA_002684935.1. Lineage (GTDB taxonomy): Bacteria > Pseudomonadota > Gammaproteobacteria > Pseudomonadales > Pseudohongiellaceae > UBA9145. The sequence goes on along the minus strand of NYWC01000051.1, from coordinate 43,177 downwards.
GATAGCTGGACGCTGATTGCGCATTGTAAGCCAGTCGGCAGTAGCAACGCACGGACAGACGTCGCACTATGTGTGCATTACATGCTGAATGTTGGAAACGCAGGGTCTTGCGCTTGGCTTAGGCGGGTCTAGCCGAGACGTGCTTTAATCAAACCGCTGACTTTGCCCATGTCGGCGCGGCCAGCCATCTTGGGCTTGAGCATCCCCATGACCTTACCCATATCCTGCATGGAGGCGGCGCCGGTGCTGGCGACGGCCTCTTCGATGAGGCTGTTGATTTCCTCGTCGCTCAAGGGCTTGGGCAGGAATTCCTGAATGACTTCGATCTCACCCTGTTCTTTGGCGGCCAGTTCGTCGCGGCCGGCGTCGGTAAATTGTTTGATGGAGTCGCGGCGCTGTTTGACCATCTTGTCGAGGATGGAAGTGATGCGGGCTGCATCGGGGTCAATGCGCTCGTCTACTTCCACTCTCTTGATCTCGGAAAGAACCAGGCGAATCGTGCCGAGGCGCTCTTTATCTTTCGCCCGCATAGCGGTCTTCATGGCTTCGGTGATTTGAGCTTTCAGTGGACTTTCGGACATGGCACGCCTGGGAGGGTTGAGTGCAGGATCGGGATGATTTGACGCCCACTGGGTCCAGTGGGCGCTAGAGCTTATTTCGCCTAGTACAGACGCTGAGTCTTTCGGCTTTCGCGCTGAATTTTCTTGAGATGACGCTTCACAGCGGCTGCAGCCTTGCGCTTACGCACTGACGTGGGCTTCTCGTAGAACTCACGACGACGTACTTCGGCCAGAACTCCGGCTTTTTCACAGGAGCGCTTGAAGCGGCGCAGCGCGACATCAAAGGGCTCATTTTCTTTTAGTCTAACCTGGGGCATTTTGACTCCATCTGCCTAGAGGGCGCGTGGGCTGTGCTCTAGAGCGATTTCTTTAAAATCCGTCGGGATGCTGAATTAAGAGTTACCCTATCCCAGCGAGCGCGTATNTTATAGATTCGGCGCGGTAANTGCAAAGGNTTCGGGTGGTTTGGGGGGGGGGCTTTTTGGGTGTTTTTTTNTTNGTGGGGGCGGGTGNTGGCTTGGGGNCTTCGTGCCCACGGCCACAGCGCGGNCCGCCGAGGCGNATGCTGCGCAGNGCGAGGTCGAGTTGCGCAGCAACCGGCGAGAGTCATGGCGCTGTGGCTATCCAGGGACCTCTACCCAAACTTGGGCTGTCAACTGATTTAAGGCATGATTGCGTCCTTCATTCACTCGCTCTAGAAAATTGCCCGTGATCGTTCTCGGTATAGAAACTTCCTGTGATGAAACCGGTGTCGCGCTTTATGACACTGAGCGCGGTCTGTTGGCAGATGCTTTATATAGCCAGGTGGATATTCATGCGGAGTGGGGTGGGGTGATTCCGGAGCTGGCTTCTCGGGATCATATTCGCAAGACTATTCCACTGGTGCGCGAGGTAATCGCCAAAGCGGGAATTGAGAATTCGCAGATTGAGGGAGTGGCCTACACGGCCGGGCCTGGCTTGATCGGGGCGCTGTTGGTGGGGGCGTCTATTGGGCGCAGTCTTGCCATGGGGTGGGGAGTACCAGCGGTGGGTGTGCATCATATGGAAGGGCATCTGCTGGCGCCAATGTTGGAAGATGAGCCGCCGGCGTTTCCGTTTGTGGCTTTGCTGATATCTGGTGGACATACGCAATTGGTCCGGGTTGGGGGGATTGGGCGTTATGAACTGCTGGGGGAGTCGCTGGATGATGCGGCGGGTGAAGCCTTCGATAAGGTGGGCAAGATGCTGGGATTGCCTTATCCCGGTGGTCCCCATGTGGCGAAGCTGGCGCAGTCCGGCACGGCGGGGCGCTATAAGTTCCCACGACCGATGACGAATCGCCCGGGACTAGATTTTAGTTTTAGCGGGCTCAAGACTTTTGTGCGCAACACTATTGCCGACGAGGTAAAAGCCAGGAGTGAGGCGACTAGTGGGGCGAATAGCGAGACCAGTGGTGAGCTAGACGAGCAGACGCGGGCGGATATCGCCTTTGCCTTTGAAGATGCTGTAGTAAGCACCTTGGCGATTAAGTGTCGGCGGGCGCTGGAGCATACCGGCCTGAAGACGGTGGTCATTGCCGGTGGTGTGAGCGCGAACCTACGATTGCGCGCGGTGTTGGAGCAGAGCCTGGCGCAGCAGGGCGGCAAACTGTTCTCCGCCAGGCTAGAGTTGTGTACTGATAACGGGGCGATGATCGCCTATGCCGGGGCGCAGCGCTTATTGGCGGGGCAAGCTGAGGATCTTGCCATCAAGGCGCAGCCGCGTTGGAATCTGGAGACGCTGCCGCCAGTCAAGCCATAGCTTTTTTTATTCGAGAATTTTTAAGTTAAGGAACAGTTATGGACATCGTTTATATTCGGGAGCTTGAGATTCGCACCATCATCGGTATCTACGATTGGGAGCGTGAGCAGCAACAGATAGTGAGTCTTGACCTTGAGATGGGTTCTGATATCGCGAAGGCTGCGGCCACCGATACAATCGAGAATGCGCTGGATTACAAGGCGGTTGCGAAACGTCTAATCAACTTTATCGAGAATTCGGAATTCTATCTGGTGGAGACCATGGCAGAGCAAGTGACTGAAATTGTTCTGAAGGAATTCAATGTGCCCTGGGTGAAGCTGCGCCTGGGTAAACCAGGTGCCGTGACTGGATCGAAAGACGTGGGTGTGATTATTGAGCGTGGGTCGAAGCCCGCTTGATTCGGTTTTTCTGCGTTGTTCTAAATTTAACAGTTCAACAGTTTTACAGTGTAATAGGCGGTCACGTAGACGGCCTGATAGAGAATTAATAAAGTGCCACTTCTAACCCTTAGCCTCGGCAGCAATATCGACGCCGCAGTTAATATTCGCACTGCGGTATGTGCGCTGCGGGTGCAGTATTCAGGGTTGCGCTGTTCCTCTGTGTATGAGAGCGAGTCGGTGGGTTTCGAGGGTGAGAACTTTTTGAACCTGGTGGCGGCGGTGGAAACCGATAAGCCGCTGCGGTCCATTCAGTCCGAGATCAAGGCGCTGGAAGATGCCCAGGGCAGGGATCGCAGCCAGGCTCGATTCTCCAGCCGGAGTATCGATATCGACATCCTGACGTTTGGTGAACTTTGCGGTGAGCATGGGGGGATGACCCTGCCGCGGGGTGAGATTCTGGAAAACGCATTCGTGCTGCAGCCTATGGCGGAACTGCTACCAGACATGCCCCACCCCGTCACAGGGAGGCCGCTGGCGCANCACTGGTTGGAATATGACCGCAGTGGACAGCAGCTCTGGCGCTGCGAGTTCGATTGGCAGGGTGCATTGGTATAGGCCGTTAGTCGGCCGTGGCGATATAGTCGGGCTGTGTCTCGATGCGGCTGAACCAGGCGCTGAGCGCCGGATAGCCACTGAGCTAGAATCCGCCTTCGTCAGCCACGTGGGTGTAGGCGTATAGCGTGATGTCTGCGATAGNCATGTNATTGCCCACCAGCCAGTCGAAGTCAATCAGTCTCTGTTCCATGATCCCCAGAGCCTTGAGCCCACCTTACTGCTTGGCGTGGTATTCCGCTTTNCTTTCTTTGGGTAATCCCAGGTAGTTGTTGATATAGCGTGCGGTGGCGATAAATGGTTCGAGACTGTATTGCTCNAAGAATTGCCATTGCAGCACCTGGGTACGGGCATAACGGTCCTGGGGCAGCAGTTTAGAGCCATCGGCCAGATAGTTGAGGATGGCATTNGATTCGCAGAGGAAAGTCTCGTTATCGATCTCCAGCACCGGGATGCGGCTATTGGGGTTGATCTGCTTGAACTCTTCGAGGTGGGTTCCACTGGCAAGAATATCCACTGCAACCCATTCATGCTCGATGCCCAGCAAGGCGATGAGCAGTTTGATCTTGTAGCAATTGCCGGAATAGATATCGCCGTAGACTTTCATCATGCTTATTTTCCTGAGAGTTCGGTGCTTTTGCCTGTCACCTGCCACCTAGGTCTAAGCTAGCGAGCGATTTNCTGTGGTTTCAGCGCAGCGATCTGCCGCCGTCTACCTTGATCTCTGCGCCCGTGACATAGGTTGCTTGCGTCGCCAGAAAATAGGCGGCGTTGGCTATGTCTTCTACTGCGCCGGTTCGGCCTAATGGAATACTGGCCAGTGCTTTAGCGCGAGCCGCTTCCGCGGCCTCATCCTGCGGGTCCTCAAGATGAGCGGGCCATAAGATAGCGCCAGGAGACACACAATTAACCCGTACCTCAGGCGCCAGCTCTCGGGCGAGTACTCTGTTCATGTTTAACAGGCCAGCCTTGGCGATACTGTAGATTGGAAAGTCCGCGATAGCCTGTTCCATCATAGCGTCGATGATGTTGATGATATTACCGCGGCGCATCTTCAACGCTTCGATTAGCTTCACGCTGAGAAAATAGTGTCCACGCAGGTTGCTGTCTATCAGGTCATCCCACTGTGCCTGGCTGGATTCAGCAAGCGGCGTTGGATAAAACGACGAGGCATTATTAACCAGTAGGTCGAGCCGGCCGAAACTGGCAAGTGCCTCTTCGGCCAGGCAATCGACCTGTTCTCTGTTGGTGAGGGCGGCCTGTACGCAGTGCGCAGAATCGNCGCGCACCGCGTTGAGTTCAGCAGCCAGCGCTTNGGCCTCGGCGTAAGAGCCATTGTAATGAATAATGACCCGGTATCCCCCTGTATGAAAGCGGCGCGCAATGGCTGCACCTATGCGCTTGGCGGCGCCTGTGATCAGAGCCACGGGGCTGCCGGAATGATCCTGGTCATTCATGGTGGTCTCATTCAAGCTGCTATCACTCATGGCGAAATATCTCGATGCTATCCGTGATGACGCGCAGGCGCGCCTTGGCAATGGCTTCTTTCGGGCTAGCCTTGCTGTCTGCAATTACTGCCTTGTTGTCGATGCCGCTGGCAGCATTGAGGATGGCGGTGAGATAGTCGCGCTGGGGGTAGTCGCAGTCTTCAAGACCGGTGCGGCCGCGGGCGTCGGCTTCGCAGGCGAGCAAGAATTTGTCCAGTCGCTCTGGTCGGCGGAAGGCATCCAGGGTTTCCAGCAGCTTCAGCACGGTGCTGGGGCGCAGCGCTTTGACNCGGTGCAGCTTCGTGTGGTGTTCGCACACCAGACGTGCCAGGGCGGCATGCTCTTTCGGCACCGGCAGGCGTGATTCGATCGCTCCGAGCAACTCAAGCCCAGCGGACTCATGGCCAACGTGGCTAGGCCATTTTTCTGGATCGGTAACGCCCTTGCCCACATCGTGGACCAGGGCGGCGTATATAACGGCGCTGTCATCGCTTCGCTTTCTGGCTTGGGCCAGGCATAGGAGGATGTGCACGCCGGTATCGATTTCCGGATGGTACTTCTCAGGCTGCGGCACACCGAACAGGTTCTCAACTTCCGGCAGGATTACTGGCAGGGCACTNCAGTCGCTTAGCACGCGAATAAATTCAGACGGGGTCTTGCTGATAAGCGCCAGTTCCAACTCTTGCCAGACCCGTTCAGGCACCAGATGCTCCANCTCGCCACTGGTGGCGATACTGTGCATCACCTGGATAGTCTCCTCCGCAACCTGGAAGCCAAGGTAGGCGAAGCGGGCGGCAAAACGGGCAACCCGCAATACTCGCAGGGGATCTTCGATAAAGGCGTCGGAAACATGGCGCAGCATCCGGTGTTCCAAATCCCGCTGTCCCCCATAAGGGTCGATGATTGTGCCGTTATCATCCTGTGCCATGGCATTGATGGTGAGGTCGCGCCGCATCAGGTCCTCTTCGAGAGTGACGCTCGCGGAGGCATCGAAATCGAAACCCTTGTAGCCGTGGCCGGTTTTGCGNTCCGTGCGAGCCAGGGCATATTCTTCCTTGGTTTCTGGATGCAGAAACACGGGGAAGTCCTGTCCCACCTGGCGGTAGCCCTGGTCAGTTAGTTCTTCCGGTTTGGCGCCCACCACCACCCAGTCCCGGTCCTTTACGGCGAGGCCCANGAGATTGTCGCGAACTGCTCCNCCAACCAGNTATGTTTGCATGGCTTNTTAACCAGGGATTGAGTTAANTTGAGAAAGCGAAGAGCTGTTTGTCTTCCAGCCNTAACATTGTCAGGGAACGCCCCCAGACATAGCCGGTATCCAGGGCGTAGACCTGGGGTCGATTGGTCANGCCTTCCAGTGCAGCCCAGTGCCCAAACAGAATTGTAGCCGCTGGCGTAATCTTTTCATATTCGAACCAGGGTCTGAATCCGCTGGGTGCGCTGCACAAACCCTCTTTGATATCCAGGCGCAGGCTGCCAATGNCATCGCAGAAGCGAATGCGGGTTAGGTAGTTGGTAATGGTGCGCAGGCGATCAGTGCCGCGCAGTTTGTCACTCCAGCGTATTGGCTCATCGCCGTACATATTCTTCAGAAAGTCTTTGTGATCGTCTNCAAGGGCGTGTTCAACTTCGGCGGCGAGGTTTAGAGTCGTTTGCAGAGACCAGCTGGGCGCAACGCCTGCATGTATCATCAGGAAGTCCTCAACGCCTGACCTGGTTTCAAGTGCCTCGTGGTGCGCCAGGGGTTTGCTGCGGAGCCAGTCGCTCAGTTCCTGGCTGTCTGGTGCTTCCAGGATGTCATCGAGGTTGTCCTTGCCGCGAGCCGGTGCTGCGCCCTCATTTAAGGCGATACAGTGTAAATCATGATTTCCCAGCACGATGCGGGTGGCGTCTTCCATATCTTGCAGAAAGTGCAGAGTATCCCGGGATTTAGGGCCACGGTTGATGAGATCGCCGACGCACCAGAGCGTGTCGTTAGCGTGGGAGAAGTCAATTTTCTTCAGGAGNTTTCGCAGTGGCTTGAGGCAGCCTTGAATATCTCCTACTACGTACGTGCTCATGCCTGTCCAATGAATTTTGCAACGGGCGACAGTATAGCATTCACCCTTTTCTCNACCCCTTTTCAGTCGAGCGTTTGTTAGTGAATAGTATGGGGTGGTGCCAACAGAAAGGCTGGAATCGGCGCCAGGAATTTATCGCCATTGGCCGCGACCATTTCGTAGCTGCCTTCCATGGTGCCGGTCTCGGTGCCGATGATGGCNCCGCTGCTGTATTNAAATGACTGGCCCGGCTCGATTTNGGGTTGTTGACCTANAACACCTGGGCCCTTNACCTCTTCCACCCGGTTATTGTCATCGGTAATGCGCCAGTGGCGATTGACAAGGGTGATGGTTTCTTCGCCGAGGTTGGTGATGCCGATGGTGTAGGCGAAGGCATAGCGTCCGCTCACCGGATCAGACTGTTCCTGNAAGTACTGGGTATTTACTTCAATTTCGATGGTGTGGTCTGNATCCGTCATGATTTTTCTTCATTCAACTCTTGGGTAAGAATGTCACTGATTACTACGTAGTCCGCGAGGCTAAGGTTTTCCGGGCGTTCACTCAAATTGACCGGCACCTGNGCCAGGCTATTACTAGACAAGATGGCTTTGAGGCTGTTTTTCAAGGTCTTGCGGCGCTGATTAAAGGCGGTGCGAATCACGGTCTGCAGCGCTGCCACGCTGCGAGCGGTCACCGCACGCTGGCGATGGGGCTTGAGACGCACGATGGCCGAGCTCACCTTGGGCTGGGGGGTAAAGGCGGCGGACGGTACATTGAACAGGTGCTTTACCTCGCAGAAGTACTGCACCATCAGGCCGAGGCGACCATAGTTTTTGTTGCCGGGTTGGGCGCCAAGGCGCTGCACCACTTCCAGCTGCAGCATGAAAGTCATGTCTTCGATTAGCTCATGACTCTGCAGCAGGTGAAACATGACCGGAGTCGATATGTTGTAGGGCAGGTTGCCAATTACCCGTAGTCGCTTTTCTTCTCCACCCGCTCCGGGTTCGCTGTCAGATCTTGAGAGTGTCGCGAGATCGAATTTGAGAATGTCATGTTGATGAATAGTGAGGTTATCGCTGTTGGCAAAGCGCTTTTCGAGGAAGGCCGCCAGATCGCGATCCAGCTCTACACAGTCCAGGCTAGCGCCGGATTCTGCCAGGTAATCGGTAATAGCGCCTTGCCCGGGGCCAATTTCCAGCAGGCGATCGCTGACGGAGGGATTGATCGCATCGACGATGCGCTGGATCACCTGCTGATCATGCAGAAAATTCTGGCCGAAGCGTTTGCGCGCCTGATGGGGTTTGCCGTTGCTGAGTCGTACCGGTGAAGATTTTTTTGGCATGAAATTAGTTTGCCTTCGCGTTTGCGCGGGGCTGACTTCTGACTTGGGCCCTGACCATCTCGGTGGCAGTAGTGATGGCGGTGTGCAGGCTGCTGATGTCGGCCTTGCCAGTACCCGACAGTTCCAGTGCGGTACCATGATCGACCGAAGTGCGAATGATAGGCAAGCCCAGGGTGATATTGGCGGCGTTGCCGAAGCCTTTGAATTTAAGTACCGGCAAGCCCTGGTCGTGGTACATCGCGAGCACGGCGTCGGCATCTCTGAGGTACTTGTCGGTGAACAGGGTGTCGGCGGGGAGTGGGCCTTTCAAGTTCATGCCCTTGGCGCGCATTTTTTCTAGTACTGGTTCAAGCACCTCGATCTCCTCACGGCCAATGTGACCGGCCTCGCCAGCGTGGGGGTTGAGACCGCAGACGAGAATGTTTGGCTTGGTGATACCGAACTTGCTCTGTAAGTCTGCATGTAAAATTGTCAGTACCTCGGTCAGGCTGTCATCAGTGATGGCGTCTGCCACGTCCTTTAACGGCAGGTGCGTGGTCGCCAGAGCCACGCGTAAGCCTTCAGTAGCGAGCATCATTACCGTCAGCTTCGCGTGGCAGTGCTCAGCAAGAAATTCGGTGTGGCCGGTGAAGGCAATGCCAGCGTCATTGATGACACCCTTGTTTACAGGGGCAGTCACCATGGCGTCGACCTCATTCCGAAGCGCCATGTTTGCCGCTTGTGCCAACGTGGCCAACACATACATGCTGTTAGCGGGGTTGAGTTTACCCGCTAGCACTGGCTCTGAGGCGGTGATTGGGCTGATGAATAATTCGCCGGGCTGGTTCGAGCGCGGAGCAGTGGCAGGATCGAATTCTGTCAGGCTGATACTTTGGCCCAGGGCAGCCGCGCGCTGCTGCATCAGCGCAGAGTCGGCTACGATAATCAGTTGGGTGTCGGCACGCGATTGCTGGGCTAACTCAACGCAGAGGTCGGGTCCGATGCCGGCAGGTTCGCCCGGCGTGATAGCGAGTCGAGTGAGCAAGAGGTGTTATCCGATAAGTCATTAATCGACCAATTCGACGAAGGCTTCTTCTCGAATTTCGATTAACCAGTTTTGCAGTTCCAGGTCGAACTTGCGATTACGCAGCATGTTGGCCGCCTGGCTGCGGGAGTAATCCTGGCTCAGGTCGGTTTCACGACGACCCAGGACCTCAGCGATGTGCCAACCGATCTGGGTTCTGAAAGGCTGGCTGATTTCGCCTTCCTCCAGCTCTTCGACAACTTCTTCCATTTCGATTGGCATGCCACCTTCCGAGACCCAGTCCAGGTCGCCACCGGCAACCACAGAGCTGGCATCATCAGAATTCTGTCGCGCAAGAGACGCAAATTCCTCGCCGTCATCCACGATGCGGCGGCGCAGGTCATTGATCAGTCGAATTGTATCCTGCTCGTCACGGATTTCATTGGGCGCTACCAGGATGTGGCGGATGTGGGTCTGTTTGACAATCTGCTCGGTGCCACCACGCTTGTCGCGTAACTGCACGATGTGAAAACCATTGCCTGCTTCTATCGGCCCTTCAATTTGACCGATGGACATGGGCTCAACAGCATTAGCGAAAAGGGAGGGCATCTGATCCAGCTTGCGCCAGCCGAAGTTGGTGCCGTCCAGAGGGAAACGACCGCCGGCAATAGCCTGGGATCGGACCTCGGGAATGGACTCGCCTTCTTCAAGCCGTGCCACCAGTTCACTCGCATATCTTAGCTTGGCGCTGCGTACCGCCGGATCATCTGATGCGGCAATCGGCACCAGGATATGATCGATAAGATAGTCGGCAGAAATGACTTCCTGGCCCATCTCTGAATTCAGGAAATTATCGATTTCCTGATCAGTGATGTGAATGCGCTGATTCACATAGCCGCGCTGCAATTCCTGCAGGGTGAGCTGTTGGCGCACCTGCTCGCGGGTTTGCAGATAAACTCCCTGGGTCTCCAGGGCCTGCACGTATTGCTCGAAACCCAGCCCGGACTCCCGGGCCATATTGCCCAGCACCTGGTTGATGGTGTCATCGTCATAGCGAATGCTGGCGCGCTCGGCGAACTGCATCTGGATATTCTCCATAATCAGCGTCTCTAGCACCTCGCCCTGCATCTCAGAAATTGGCGGGAGCTCCCGACCGTCTCTGGCGGCAGCTCGGCGAATGTCTTCCATGCGCTGATTGAGTTCACTCTGCAGCACCACGTCGCGATCGACAATGGCAACAATCCTGTCCAGCATCGCGCGCTGCTGGGCTGCGGCTGGCAGCACGGCGCCCAAGCAAAGCAGGCCGGTCACTAGGAGTTTAGGCAGGCACCGCAGTGCGCTATTTATTTTAGTGCTAAGTAATTCCATTCTAGGCAGTTCAATTCTCTTCATAATCCGCGTCTCGAAATCCCCAGATCCCGTCTTGAAGTAAGTTGCTCAGACCACCACCGGTCAGATTCCCCAGGCCATTGAGGGTAAACTGGACAAAAATTCCACGATTGGGTTCGCTATTAGGTCGAAACAATTGGTTTTCGTCAACCCACTCTCGTCCTACCAGCCGAATTGTGGCGCAGCAGTTACTCCATTCTACGCCAACAAAGCTCTCTAGGTTTCGTGCGTTGCTGTGATCATAATTGATGCGACCCATCAGCTTCCAGCTCGAGGTCANCGGCCAGATGCCGGATATATCACTTTGCTTNATGCGCGGGTCTATGCCCGGTGGCAGGATAAAAAAGGGCGAGTCGGTCAGGCTGCGATAGCGAAACGCGAGATTGAACAGGTGATCGCTGTCGCGCTGATAGCGCANCGCCAGGCTGCCCTCGTCCAGTTCCTGGCGATCCTCGTTCCACTGAAAGTCGGTATTGAGGCGCCAGAGATCGCCGAGACTGAGCGCGAATTCGCCAACATAGGCGGACTGGTCGGCCAAGGGTGAATAGCGCGAAATCCAGTTCTGTAGCGGATTGCTGAGGCTGACCAGGCGATCCTCGAAGTATTGAATCTGGCCAAGGCCGACGCGCAGACGTTCCTTGCCGCGGGAATCCAGGAACCGACTGGTGAGGGCAACGGCTACCTGATCGGCGTTGGAGGTGCGGTCGCCGCCGGCAAAACGATCCTCACGAAACAGCTGGGAAAAGCTGAAGTTAAGCTCAGAGGTATCGAACAGCGGTAGCCTGGACTGGTCTTCGTATTCGCTATTTAAATAAAACACCCGGGGTTCCAGGGTCTGAGTGCCGCCGCCCTTCATGCTGCGCTCAAACACCAGTCCGGAGTCAAAGCTGAAGATGGGAATGTTGATCTCGGGGTCTGACAGGGTGGCGACGGCTTGGTTCTGTAATTCGTAGCTNGAATATTGATAAGTCGCATTGGCGCGCACAAACCAACCCGGTGCTTCCACCGACCAGCCCAGACGCGGTGTCAGGTTTATACGCTCGCCGCTTACCAGCACACCGTTGTCGATTAGCTTCGGGTTAAGCGAGGCGTCGTCCAGATCACGGTCGAAGGCAGCCACCTCTCCGCGCAGGTCGAAGCGTAAACCCAGGGGCAATGCCGCGCCAGTATTGAAGAAAAACTGCGGCAGGCGATCGTAGGGTTTGTAAATAGTGTCTGCGTTGCGAAATGGGTCGATGATTTGTAAACGCCGGACCCTGAGGCCGGCCTGAAGCAGGCTCGAGTTGAAGTTGATCACGCCCTGTCTACTCAAGAAGTTCTGGCTAGTGACGTTGAGGCCGGCGCCACCGAAATCATAAAAATAGTCATCATCGCTGACTGCGCTGTAGTCGATAGAGGTGGAGAAGTATCGTCCCAGCGCGCCCCTGTGTTCGAAGTCGATAAACCAGCGGTTTTCTCTGGGAGGAGAATCAGAAGNCCGTATGTCCTTGGTGTNAGGGTCGAATTGNTCGTCCCNGGACAGGCCAGACAGGNTGAGGGTATTCATGGACCAACTGGCAAGATAGCGAAACTCCGTGTTCAGCANAACGCCGCGGTCGCTCATCAGGCGCGGTGCAATGGTAGCGTCGTAATTTGGTGCCAGGTTCAGGTAGTACGGTTGCTCGATATCGACCCCTCCGGTGCGGGTTGAGCCAATGGTGGGTGGCAGCAAGCCAGATGCCCGCTCATCACCAAGTGGGAACGGCAAGGTAAACGGGTAATAGAAGATCGGAACATCGCGAATGCGAATACTGGCGGCTTTCGCGTAGCCGCGGCCAGCCTCCTGATCCAGCAGAATGGACTCGGCGCTAAGGGTCCAGAATTCATTTTCAGGTTCGCAGCGGCTGAAAGCACCATTCTCGATAGTTACCTCCCCGCTCTCGCTGCTATAAACCACGCTCTGGGCATCGCCGTGGGCGCCAAAGTCGTGCAGGACATATTGTGCGCTCTCGACCCGGTTGAGCTGGTCGTCGCTATCAATATAGGCAGAGCTGCCCCGCAACATTACGCCAGGTTCGCGGAACACAACGTCACCGTCCATCAAAATGGTGTTTTGATCGCGGTTGATGGTGGTGGTTTCGTTGTTCTTAATCGTGCGCGCGCCCTGCTGCACAATGATGTCGCCATCAATTGTGATCAGATCCTGGGAAAGCTGGGAAAGACCAGCCGTTGCCTTGAACACGGTTTCAGATTCACTGGGGTCAGCAAGGCCCGCGAACAGCTCTAAGGACGGATCGACAAATCCACCACAGCAGTTTGCCGCCAGAGCGTCCTGTTGCGCAGGCGTCATCGCTTCCAGCGGCACCCAGTCCAACGGGTAGTCGGAGTCAGGCGCCACAATCTCTGTAATGAATGCGGTTGCTATAGTTTGGCCTGGTGCCGGTTCGCTGGAGGAGGTAGCGGTGTCTGACCCAGCAGGGGGAGTAGGGTCAGGTGCGGGGCGAACCGCTGACTGGCCAGATAGAGGGTCTGGTGTGACGGGCTCTTGCGCAGATGCATCAGTCCCCCGCTCGGCGGCTGGCGCCGCGCCTTCTGTTTCGGGAGATAGTGGCTGGGCTGAGGCTGGTGCCGCCTGCCGCACACTTGGCAGCACAGCATTGTCGCTGTTGTATTGATTGGCCTGGTTGGCAGTGTTGCCGGTCTCTGGCTGACTGGATGCGCAGACCCAGCCATCGCCTGCGGCGTTGGGCTGGCAGGTGTAAATAGGCAGCTGACCCAGCGCACTGGCGGGCGCCAGCGCCAGTAATACGGTGCCGTACAAGAAGGCGGCCACGATGGAGCAACGCATTTGCTGAGGGCGAGGTCCGCCAGAAAAGGTGTTAAGAAANTGAGCGGCAGGCTGTAACCAGAGGCTTGGCTGTTGTAATTGCATTAATTGCCGATGAATCTTATTGAAAGGTGCAGGTGTCTCTGACAGGGAGCCGGTCACTGNTNGGATAATAATTCATTGGCGATGCATTCTCCATTGCCATTATTTTGCCCGATTTGGCNTGTATAGTCTGATGCNAGACATTAGCTCGCCCTTGATCCTGAAAGTTAAACAATAGCGATTCGCAATCACCAGACCGCACCAGACTACNCCTATGACTCCGNCAGAAAAAACATCTCGGGAAANCCGTTTGCAGCATTGGGTGGCTGCCGAGCTGCAGGCAGACGACCCAGCCGCAGTGCCACTGTTGATGGTCAGTGGTGATGCCAGTTTCCGCCGGTACTTCCGTGCGGTGCAAAACCAAAAGACTTTTATTACGGTAGACGCACCCCCCGAGCATGAAGATTGTGCAGCTTTCGTCAAAGTTTGCGGCATGTTACGAGACGCTGGTGTCCACGCGCCGGAAGTCTATGCCGTTGATTGCGAACAAGGCTTCATGCTGTTGGAGGATCTTGGTGACGTTATGGTGCTGCCAGAAATGCTCGCCTGCCAGGCCAGCCAAGATACAAATAAACCTGATACGATATACCGTATCGCTATCGATACTCTTGTTCGAATTCAACTTGGTGGAAATAAAGAGATACTTGGCACCTACAGTAGAACAGAGTTGCGACGTGAGATGGATTTATTCACGGAATGTTTTGTACTGGCGTTCCTGGAGCTGGATTTGTCTGCGGCAGAAAAAGATCTGATCGATCACACTATGACCATGCTTGAGGATGCTGCCCTAGCGCAGCCAACCGTGTTGGTGCACCGCGATTATCATTCCCGCAACCTGATGCTGCTGGAGCTAGCCCCGACGGCAAAAGGTGATAATGCCGAGGCATTTGAACTTGGGGTGATTGATTTTCAGGATGCGGTATATGGTCCTTATTCCTACGATCTGGTTTCCCTACTACGGGATTGCTATATCCGCTGGCAGCCCGAGCAGATCACAAGCTGGGGTCGCTATTATCTGGAGACTGCCCAATCCCAGGGCCTGCTCAGTGGGCTTGCCGAAGCAGCATTTTTCCGTGATTTCGATCTGATGGGCCTGCAGCGGCATCTCAAGGTGATGGGAATATTTTGCCGCCTCTATCTCAGGGATAATAAATCCCAGTATCTGGCCGATATTCCCATGGTTATCCAATACTTTTTGGAGGTCAGTAGCCGGTACCCCGAGCTGGGGAATTTTGTAGAGTGGTTTCAGCGCCGGGTAGCCCCCATTGCGCAGGAAAAACTCCCCAAGAAACAGGCTATGTAAGCGCTATGCGTGCAATGATTCTCGCGGCGGGGTTAGGCAAACGCATGCAGCCTCTCACCGCTAATACCCCCAAACCCTTGCTGAAGGTGGGGGGGCAGACCCTGATTGAGCATCAGATTGAGCGCCTCAAAGCCGGCGGCGTGACCGGCGTGGTGATCAACCACTTCTATCTGGGCGGCATGATTGAGGAGCACCTGCGTGACGGTTCCCGACTGGGAATCGAGATCAGCTACTCCCGTGAGCCAATTCGCCTCGAAACAGCAGGCGGAATAATCAAAGCTTTGCCGAAACTTAAGGATGACAGCTTTATTGTGGTCAACGCGGACTTGTGGACGGATTTTGACTATTCCGCTCTTGAGCCGTTGGACGGTAATGATCGGCTGGCGCATTTGGTGCTGGTCAAAAATGCCGAGCACAACCCTGATGGAGATTTTTATCTTGATGAACAGGGCGGGGTTCATGAAGATAGCGAGGCCCGGGACGAACGATTAACCTTCAGCGGTATTAGCGTGATGCACAAAAACCTGTTCGAAAACATGCCTATCCAGCCGCGGTCGGTGGTTCCGCTGTTGCAGGAAGCCATGCCGCAGAACAAGGTGAGTGGTGAAATCTATGAGGGTACGTGGATTGACGTGGGCACGCCAGAGCGCCTGCAGGAAGTCAATGTGCAGTTGGAGGGTCCTGTCAATCCACCCCAGGAGTTGGTGAGTTGATTGGGCTACTGCAGAACCGTGCCTACAAGCAGGCAATTACCAATCGTCTCAACGGCAGTGCGCCGGGAGCGATAGTGCCTGCCGGCGGTCGTTCGCAGAAAATTATTAATCGCGCTATGTTTGCCGTGATGGGTCGCATTGCCAAGCTTGATGGCCGCGTTACCACTCCGGAAGTGAACTACGCATCCATCATTATGCGGCTGCTGGGCCTCGATCCACTGGGAAGGCTGGAAGCCATCGACTATTTTGAATTGGGCAAGCAGCCGGAAACTGATGTGCTGCCTTTCGTGCGGGAATTGGTGTCCAGCATTGGCCGTCGCAGTGCGCTGGCCCGCCTTTTTATCAAAATTCAGTGTCGTCTCGCCTTCATCAAAGGTGATATTCGTCTAAAGGAAAAAATCCTGCTGCGCGACGTGGCGGAAAGTCTAGGCTTTTGCAAGGCCGAATTCCTCGAGATCTGCCGCGAAATGCAGATTCACGCGAGCTTAAAGCAAGAGAATGGCAAGTTCCTGCGCAATGCCTATCACATCCTGCAGCTAGAGCCGGACGTGGAGGACGGTGAAATTCGACGGGCCTATTTGCGGATGATGTCTCGCTATCATCCCGACAAGCTTGTGCGCGAAAATCTCTCTGAAGAGACGCTTAGAATAGCCCAGGAGAAATCCACGGCCATTCGCAGCGCCTATGAGACTGTTTGTGGTTTTCGCAAGATCAGGGCCTAGTACCGCACAGTATTTCCCGTCCGACTACAGATTCGCGCCTGACACACCGCGGTCTGCGCGTTAGAATAAGTCGAATAAATTATTGCCTCTTTAGCACAGGTCCGCCTGATGAAAGATTTTCTTATTGCGCCCTCAATCCTGTCGGCTGACTTTGCCCGACTCGGTGAAGAAGTGACTAATGTGCTGGAAGCCGGCGCGGACGTTGTGCATTTCGATGTGATGGATAATCACTATGTGCCTAATCTCACCATCGGGCCAATGGTGTGCCAGGCCCTGCGCAAGCACGGCATCGAGGCGCCCATAGATGTGCATTTAATGGTATCGCCGGTTGATCAGCTGATTCTGGACTTTGCCAAGGCGGGTGCCAGCTATCTTAGTTTTCATCCAGAGGCCACTGCCCACGTGGATCGTTCCTTGCAGTTGATCAGGGACCAGGGCTGCAAGTCTGGCCTGGTATTCAATCCGGGCACGCCAGTGGACTGCCTGGAATACCTTATGGACAAGATCGACGTGATCCTGCTGATGTCAGTCAATCCTGGTTTCGGCGGACAGAAATTCATCCCTTCCACTCTCAAGAAACTGGAGAAAGTGAGAAAGCTTATCGATGACAGCGACTACGCCATTCGGCTAGAAGTGGATGGCGGTGTTGGAGTGGGTAACATTCGGAAAATTGCCGATGCTGGCGCCGACATGTTTGTCGCCGGTTCCGCTATCTTCAATAGTGATGATTACCAAAAAACCATTACGGCGATGCGCTTAGAACTGGGGCAGGCCACGAAAGGGCATCACTAGTCGCGCCCGCAGAATATTCCGGCCAATTAATCCAATCGGTATTCGCACACCATGAACCAAGCAGAGTTTCAGCAATTAGCCGGGCAGGGCTATAACCGTATTCCGGTAGTGCGAGAAGTGCTGGCCGATACGGAGACCCCGCTTAGCACTTATCTCAAACTTGGGCGCGGCACCCACAGTTACTTTTTCGAATCCGTACAGGGCGGTGAAAAGTGGGGCCGCTTTTCCATTATCGGATTGCCTTGCCGGACCGTGATCCGCGTTCAGGCAACGGATGTGACGGTTGAAACTGATGCCAGGATTATCGAGCAGCACCAGTGTGAAGACCCATTCCAGTTTGTTCATGATTACAAGGCGCGTTTCAAGGTAGCGCCCTCGCCGGCAGACCAACGTTTTGCCGGTGGGCTCGTCGGCTACTTCAGCTACGATACCGTGCGCTACGTAGAAACCAGCATCGGGCCATCCAAAGCTAGGGATGACATCGGTACCCCGGATATTCTGTTGATGCTGTCCGAAGAAGTTGTGGTGTTCGACAACCTGCGTGGCACGATTTCTTTCGTGATTCACGTCGACCCGGAAGTGCCCGACGCATACAAAAAGGCGCAAGCGAGGCTGGATGAACTCGCCGCCGATTTGAACAAGTCCGTGCAGTTTCCAATCAACTCCAACTCCAACTCCGACTCCAACAGCGGCGCCGGGTCTCAGGATTATCGACTGCATTTTTCTCAACCGGATTTTGAAGCGGCGGTTAATCGCATCAAGGAATATATCGTGGCCGGAGACGTCATGCAGGTGGTGATAGCCCAGCGCATGTCGGTGGACTTTGCCGGTGATCCTATCAACGTTTACCGAGCGCTGCGTTTTCTCAATCCCTCTCCCTACATGGTGTTCTTCGATCTAGGTGATCATCACGTGGTGAGCGCGTCACCGGAGATCCTGGCTCGGGTAGAAGAAGGTAAGATAACAGTGCGTCCCTTGGCCGGTACTCGCAAGCGGGGCGCCACCGAGGCGGAAGACCAAGCGTTGGAGCAAGAGCTGCTGGCGGACGAGAAAGAACTGGCCGAACACCTGATGTTGATCGATCTCAGCCGCAATGATTCTGGGCGAGTTTCCAAAATTGGCAGCGTGAAGGTAACGCGCAAGATGTTTGTAGAGCGCTATTCCCATGTGATGCACATAGCCAGTATCGTCGAGAGTGAGATTCGGGAAGACTGTGCGGCGCTAGACGTGCTGAAATCTACCCTGCCGGTGGGAACCCTGAGCGGTGCACCCAAAGTGCGGGCCATGGAAATCGTCGACGAACTCGAGCCTGAAAAACGCGGCATCTATGGTGGGGCCATGGGCTACCTAGGTTGGAATGACAATATGGACATGGCCATTGCCATCCGCACCGCGGTAATCAAGGATCAGACTCTATACGTGCAGGCGGGTGCCGGCATTGTGGCTGACTCGCAGCCGGAGTCAGAGTGGGAGGAGACCCAGAACAAAGCTCGCGCTATCGTACGCGCTTTGCAAATGGCTCAGCAGGGGCTCAAGCTTGAGTCCTAGGCTTTAAATCCTGGTCTTTAGCTCCTGGTAAGCTTCCAGGGCTTTCTCCCGCGATGCCTTAAGTTCCACAATGGGCTTGGGATAATTTGTTCCCAGTTCAACGCCAGCCGATTCCAGCACCATGGGTGGCGCTGCCGCGGGCTCGTGGATATGGCGATCGTCCAGTGCCGCGAGTTCAGGCACGAAGCGTCTGATATAGGGTGCGGCTTTGAATTTGTCAGATTGGGTGAGCGGATTGAAGATACGAAAGTAGGGAGCCGCATCGGCACCGCAGCCCGCCACCCATTGCCAGCTGCAGGTATTGTTAGCCAGGTCCGCATCCAGCAGGCAGTCCCAGAACCAGCGCGCACCCTCGCGCCAATCCTGCAATAGATTCTTCACCAGGAATGAGCCCACGATCATGCGCACGCGGTTATGCATATAGCCAGTTTGCCAGAGTTCGCGCATGCCCGCATCCACTAGTGGATAGCCGGTTTGGCCCCGCTGCCAGGCCTTGAGTAATTTCGCGTCGCGACGCCAGGGGAAGTGATCAAAGTGGGTGTTCATGTTGCTTTCAGTCAGCTTGGGAAAGTGGTGGAGCAAGGTGTATGAGAATTCACGCCAAATCAATTCTCGGCCGAAATGTTCACTTTCGGTTTCTACGCCCGCGAGGCGGCCATGCTCCAGTGACTCCTGGAAAATACGATGCGGTGCAATTTCACCAAAATGGATATGGGGAGAAAGCCTGGAGACCGATTCGAGCGACGGATAGTCTCTGCCCTGTTTGTAGTTGCTGATGCCATGCTCCAGAAAGTTGGCGAGCTGCTGGTGCGCTCCTGCTTCACCCGGTGTAAATTCTGCTTCAAAACCACCGCACCAATCGATGTCTGNCAATAGCTCNAGGGCATCCAGCTTGGTATCACTTGTATNTTCGCAGATTAAATTGAGNGCCGGTGTAGGCTGCAGAACCGTTTCGATCTCGATGCCTCGACTCATTGCTCTGCGATAAAAGGGGGTGAACACTCGGTAAGGTGTGCCATCGTCCTTGAGATTAGTCCAGGGTTCCACTAGCAGCGAACCGTTGCAACTGGTTACCTCAATGCCGTTTTCCTGCAGAGCCTGTTTAATTGTTGTGTCTCGAGCGGAGCGCCAGGGCTCATAGCAGCGGTTCCAGCACACCAGTTGGACGTTATGTTTAGCGACGAGTGCGGGAATAAGTTTTTCGGGATCTCCTTTNAGAACNACCAGTTTGTTTTGCAGTTTAGCGTCTATTGCCTCGAGGGANTGGTGCAGCCACCAGCGACTGGCCGCGCCCATTTGCCAGGGGGCGGAGTTGCAGTCGTCCAGAATGTANACGGGCAGCACGGAGCTTGCCTGTGCGGCCTGCGTGAGCGCCGGATTGTCATTGAGTCGCAGATCCTGTCGGAACCACATCAAGGATGGAGTATTAGCCATGGAAATCCAGCTTGTTACTGTTACACCTTATTATCGGGCTTAAATGTAGTGGGGTAGCGGNTTTAATTTTCGNCTNATCCGTAGGCTTCCTANTACGCATGGAGNCGAGATTGGGATCAAATCAGGCCGTGCTTGCAGCATCAAGACAGCCAGCGGATGGGCTGATATTATGGCGTACAGTTTTATGGTCCGGANGTTTTGCGCTAATGCTGCTCATGATCGACAACTACGATTCGTTTACCTACAACGTGGTGCAATACCTCGGTGAGTTAGGGGCGGATGTCTCGGTGTATCGCAATGATGCGATCAGCGTTGAAGACATAAAGGCACTGCAGCCCGAGCGCATTGTGCTCTCGCCGGGTCCCTGTGCACCAAACGAAGCTGGCGTTTCTCTGGCCGTGGTGGAGAACTTTGCTGGCAAAATTCCACTGCTTGGTATTTGCCTTGGCCACCAGAGCATCGGTCAGGCCTTTGGTGGCAAGATCATACGTGCAGGCAAGGTGATGCATGGCAAGCTCTCACCAATCTATCACAATGGGCAGGGCGTGTTTGCCGATCTGCCAAACCCCTTCACCGCAACTCGTTACCACTCCCTTGTCATCGACCAGAGTGCGCTGCCCGAGGAGCTGGAAATTACCGCGTGGACCAAGAGTTCAGAGGGTGGCTTGGAGGAGATCATGGGTATCAGGCATAAAACACTTGCCGTCGAGGGTGTGCAGTTCCACCCGGAATCGATTGCCAGTGAGCATGGCCACGAGCTGTTGAAAAATTTTTTAAACGCGTGAGCAATAGAAAACAGACTTTAAACTGAGGAAGACACGTGGATATCGTTAGCGCAATCAAACGCGTCACCGCGCGGGAAGACCTGGCCAAGGAAGAAATGATTGCCGTCATGCGTGCCATCATGACTGGTGAGACAACCGATGCACAAAATGCCGGGTTTTTAGTTGGTCTGCAGATGAAAGGGATCAAGCCGGCAGAGTTGCTTGGAGGTGCTACGGTCATGCGCGAACTGGTGACTGACGTGAAGGTGTCACCATCACCTCATCTTGTAGACACTTGTGGCACTGGCGGCAGTGGCTCCAACAAGTTCAATGTATCTACGGCTTCCGCCATTGTTGCGGCCGCCGCTGGCGCGAAAGTAGCCAAGCATGGCAATCGCGGTGCCACCAGCAAGAGCGGCAGCGCGGATATATTAGAAGCAGCGGGCGTCAGCCTTGGTCTGGGTGCTGATCTGGTCGGCGAGTGTATTGACTCCGTTGGTGTTGGCTTTATGTTTGCACCAGCCCATCACAGCGCCATGAAACACGTTATTGTTGCGCGTAAGCAAATTGGCGTGCGTACCGTATTTAATCTGCTTGGCCCACTCACCAATCCTGCCGCTGCGCCAAACCAGATTATGGGTGTATTCGATGCGCAATGGATACCGGTGATTCTTGAAGTGCTGCGTGAGCTGGGGAGCAATCATGTGCTGGTGGTGGCGGCAGGAGACGGGCTGGATGAAATCAGCATTGCCGCTGACACCCTGGTTGGTGAGCTCAAACAGGGAGAAATCACCCAGTACACAGTGGGGCCAGAAGATTTCGGGATTACCCGCTATACAGATTACCGCGGCTTGCAAATCGATAGCGCCGAGCAGAGTCTGGCTCTCATGAAACAGGCGCTGGACTACTCGCATCAGGCGGCGGGGGATATTGTTGCGCTGAATGCAGGCGCGGCGATCTACGCGGCGGAACTGGTGCCAGATCTGGCGGCAGGGGTGGTAAAAGCCAGGGCCGTGCTGCAGGAAGGGACTGCGCTGGCTAAGCTGGAGCAGCTCGTAAAATTTACCTCAGAGCAGGCGGGTTAAGCCGATGGCGAACCCCACAATTCTGGAACAGATACTCGAGGAAAAGGCCTTAGATGTGGCCGCCGCCAAGGCTTCGCGCAGCCTTAAGGTACTCGAGGCTGATGTTCAGCAGGCTGACCCGGTGCGTGGCTTCGCCATGGCGATGCGCGACAGAATCAACCAACGCCAGTCGGCGGTCATCGCCGAAATTAAGAAGGCATCGCCGTCCAAGGGTCTGATTCGCGAAGATTTTGAGCCGGCGCTACACGCTAGCGACTATGCTGATCATGGCGCCACATGTCTTTCTGTCTTGACGGATCAAAGATACTTTCAAGGGGCTGATGAGTATATGCAACAGGCAAGACAGGCCTGCAGTCTGCCGGTCATACGCAAGGATTTCATGATCGACCCATACCAAATTGCGGAATCCCGTGCCCTCGGGGCGGATTGCATCCTGCTGATTGTTGCCGCCCTTGCGCCTTCGCAGTTGCATGAGCTTGCAGATTATGCGCGCGAAATTTCCCTCGATGTGCTGGTTGAGGTTCACAATCACGCTGAGCTAGAGCTAGCTTTGGAGCTGGAAACTGATCTGCTGGGTATCAACAATCGAGACCTGCACAGCTTCACCACCAGTCTCGATACGACGCTTGATCTCGCCAAACACGTTCCCGATGGCAAACTCATCATTACCGAGAGTGGCATCCACAACAAAGCAGATGTGGAGCTGATGCAAGCCAACCATATTTATGGGTTTCTGGTGGGGGAATCTTTTATGCGGGCACCGCAGCCAGGAGAAAAGCTGCAGGAGCTATTCTCTACCTAAGCTCTCGGATTTCATGTGGGGGGATTGCTGTGGAGCCTTAACAGGGTTACCCATCGGTTGGCCCTGCCAGAAAGACTTACTAGCCAGATATGTACTAGCGGGTTCCGTAAACCACTAATGTTTTGCCGCACACGCTGATCAGATCTTGCTCCTCCAGCGTCTTTNAAACCCAGCNGNCCATTTNCCGNGAGCAGTTTACGNTCAGGCNAATTGCCCGGCGCGTGATCTTGATNTGCATGCCATCGGGATGGGTCATGGCATCAGGTTNCTTNCTCAGCNCNATCANNGNGCNCGCAATANGACCGNTNACATCATAGANCGNCAGGTCGCCTACTTTANNGGTNNTNTTGNGNANACGACGTGCGATCNGCTGACCGATGNTGAATACGATCTNGGGATNGGNGTGCACNTAGCGATTGAAATTTGTNTAGCTTATCTAAGCGNNTTCNCTGGNGNTGCGAGCCCGGCACCGGGCGGAACGCTCTTCGGCCTGTTTGGATACCCCCTCTCCATCTTCCCAAAGAAATCTCATGGGGTTCAGGTAGGCGATCACGACTTCCCTATCATCATATAATCTTCAAGGATGACAGATACTTAGCCCTTCGTGATGTAGTAAAGGGTATCGCACTGATCGCCCTCTTAAATAATGGTGGCGCGGCTGGGATAGCGCTTCCTGTGAAAATGGGAAAGAAAATTGTCCAATTCTTTAATATGAGGAGTAATTGCCATTAACGCCATGTGATAAGTTACTTATTACTGCAGCATAACCACCTATCACATTTTTTCCCAATTGTGAGATGTTGGTCGCTATATGTCCTAGACTCGCTGCTGTTGCAGCAAAATATACCGCCTGCTGGGTGAGCATAAATTCATGTGCTAAGTTAGATAATCGGGACGAGAGCCAGAGACCATCGAGCCTGAATTGATAGTCTTAATTGAGAGGGACTACATAAAGTTTTTGTTCAACTAACGGAACTACTGCAGGAAAAGAATATGAAAGGACGAATCAAGTGGGTAGAAGGGGTTATGTTTGTGGCGGAATCCGGCACGGGCCATGGCATCGTGCTAGACGGCGCGCCGGAAAGCGGAGGGCGAAACCTTGGGATGCGTCCCATGGAGTTGGTGGCGCTGGGAGTAGGCAGTTGTTCTTCCTATGATGTGGTCACAATCCTGAAAAAGGCACGCCAACAGGTTACCCGTTGCGAGGCAGAAGTCGAGGCGAAAAGAGTAGGCACGACGCCGTCGGTTTTCGAGTCCATACACCTTCACTTTGTGGTCGCGGGCAAGGATCTCAAAGCGGCGCAGGTTGCTCGGGCGGTTGAGCTATCCGCAGACAAATACTGTTCGGCATCGATCATGCTGAAACAAGCTGGTGTGGAGATTACTCATGACTATGAGGTCGTCGAGGACTAGCGTTAACTAACGGGTGTTGAATTGAGATTAGCAAGCGCTGGTTGAAGTAGAGGTTCGATCCAGGAGTTTAAACCTGGGCAGAATCATCTAGGGTCTGACTCAGTGGCTCAAATCTGGTAGGTAGTCTTCTTCATCACTTTGGACATGGCAAGCATGGCCTGTGTCACCGGGGATGGCAAGGGAGCGCCTCCGGCTTCGGTTGCTGTCTCGCCGTGATGACGCTCATCGACAATCATTTGCTCCAGTACCGCTTTGCTGCGCTGGTCGCCCTCAGGCAGTTTTTCCAGGTGTTCCTCAAGGTGATCGCAGACCTGTTTCTCGGTCTCCGCCACAAAACCCAGACTCCACTTGTCGCCGGCCAGACCAGCGGCGGCTCCCATGCCAAATGAGAGCGCGTACCAGAGAGGGTTGAACACGCTAGGACGACTGTCTAACTCCTGCAAGCGCTGTTCGCACCAGGCCAGATGATCGACCTCTTCTGCAGCGGCTAACTCCATGGCCTCACGCACTTGCGCAAGGTTTGCCGTGCTGGCCTGGCCCGCGTATAGGGCCTGGGCGCAGACCTCACCCGTATGATTGATGCGCATTAGCCCGGCGGCGTGCTTTTTCTCGGTTGGGCTCATGCTTGCAGCCGTGGTTTCCGCAGCGAGTTTGTCGGCGGGAGACGGGCGGGTAGCCATGCTGCTGCCGGGTACGCAGGTGCGCAGAGCTTGGTCAAACTGCAGCAGGCAGCTATCTAAAAAGCTTAGGGGTGATCTGGCCATTCAGTTATTCTCGCGCGCAATGGCGCGATAAGCAATGTCTGTGCGGAAATAGAGGTCGTCCCAGCTGATGTGACTTGCCAGTTCGTAGGCCGAGGTCTGGGCGGCAGCGACGCTATCGCCGAGCGCCGTAGCGCAAAGCACGCGGCCCCCGTTAGTAAGCACCTTACCATCACTCGTCTTGGTGCCGGCATGGAAAACTTTCTGTGAATCGCCTTTGGCGTAATCCAGCCCCGTTATCTCAATGCCCTTGGCATAACTGTCAGGGTAGCCTCCGGCTGCTAATACAACACCGACCGCTGGTCGTACATCCCACTCTGCTCTCGTTGTATCCAGTTCGGCGCTGAGTGCCTGCAGGCAAAGCGCAGGCAAATCGGACTGCAGGCGCATCATCACCGGCTGCGCCTCGGGATCTCCGAATCTGCAATTGAATTCGACCACACTGGGCTCGCCCTCAGGGTTGATCATCAGACCGGCATAGAGAAAACCCACATAAGGATGACCATCGCTGGCCATGCCTGCCACGGTAGGGCGAATGACTTGTTCCATGATGCGTTCATAAACGGCTTCAGTAACCACCGGCGCAGGGGAATAGGCTCCCATGCCGCCTGTGTTGGGGCCTTCGTCGCCATTATCCCTAGCCTTGTGATCTTGGGAAGTTGCCATGGGCAGGATATGTTCACCATCTACCATGGCAATGAAACTGGCTTCCTCGCCTACCAGGAAATCTTCGATAACAACCCGGTGCCCGGCATCACCAAACTTGTTGCCCGCCAACATGTCTTCGACCGCGGCGATAGCTTCCTGTTCTGTCTGCGCCACGATCACGCCCTTGCCAGCAGCAAGCCCATCAGCCTTGACCACAATGGGCGCACCCTGGTTATTGATATACGCCGTAGCAGCTGCGATATCGGTAAAAGTTTCGTAAGCCGCGGTAGGTATATGATGGCGCTTTAAAAAATCCTTGGTAAAGGCCTTAGAGCCCTCAAGTTGGGCGGCGGCACTGGATGGCCCGAAACAGGCCAGGCCCTTTTTCTGGAAGTGGTCCACCACGCCGTTTACCAGAGGTGCCTCAGGTCCCACAATTGTTAGAGTGATATCTTTGTCAATAGAAAATTCAGCCAGTGCATCGGAATCCATGATATCTATGACCACGTTCTCCAGTTTATCCTCGAGGCTGGTGCCAGCGTTGCCAGGCGCTACATAAACTCTTTCTACCGCGTTGGATTGTGCGCATTTCCAGGCCAGGGCGTGCTCTCTGCCGCCTGAACCTATCACCAGTATATTCATTGCTATGCCTAAGTGATGGTCGAGTTAGTGTCTGAAATGGCGTACGCCGGTAAAGATCATGGCCATGCCTGCCTCATCGGCAGCGGCAATGACTTCATCGTCGCGCATTGATCCGCCGGGTTGAATCACTGCTGTGATGCCTGCGGCTGCGGCGGCATCGATGCCGTCGCGGAATGGAAAAAAGGCGTCAGAAGCCATCACCGAGCCCTTCACTTCCAGACTTTCATCATCGGCCTTGATACCGGCGATTTTTGCGCTATAGACCCGACTCATTTGGCCGGCGCCGATACCGATAGTTTGGTTGTTCTTGCAATAAACGATGGCGTTGGACTTCACATATTGGGCGACGTACCAGGCAAACGTCAGGTCGCTTATTTCATCGGCGCTGGGCTGGCGCTGACTCACCACTTTTAAGTCCGATTCACTTATCTGGTGGATATCGCGATCCTGCACCAGCAAGCCGCCATTGACGCGCTTGTAGTCGAGGTCGGCGCTGCGTTCTCTCTCCCATTGCCCGCAGCTCAATACCCGCACGTTTTTCTTGGCCGCAGTGACGGCGAGAGCCTTCTCTGAAACTGAAGGTGCAATAATGACCTCGGTAAACTGCTGTTCAGTGATGCGCGTGGCGGTAGTCTCGTCAAGTTCTCGATTGAAGGCAATGATGCCGCCGAAGGCTGAAGTGGGGTCGGTCTGGAAGGCCATTTCATAGGCATGCAGTGCCGAGTCGGCTATAGCGACGCCGCAGGGATTGGCATGCTTAACGATCACGCAGGCGGGTTCAGAGAAACACTTCACGCATTCCAGCGCCGCATCGGTATCGGCGATGTTGTTATAGGACAGCGCCTTACCCTGATGCTGGGTCGCGGTGCTGATACTGACTTCGGTGGGCTTGCGCTCGGTGTAGAATGCTGCCGCCTGGTGCGGGTTTTCCCCGTAGCGCATATCCTGGCTCTTCATGAACTGGGTGTTGAAGGTGCGTGGGAAGTTAGATTCTGAAGACTCCCCATTAGCATCTCGGGCGCCGAGGTAGTTGGCAATGGCGCCATCATAAGAAGCGGTGTGCTCGTAAGTTTTTACCGCGAGGTCGTAGCGCGTAGCCTCGTTAAGACAGCAATCATTGGATTGCAGTTGCTCCAGCACCGGTGCGTAATCTTGGGGATTCACCACTACCGCCACGAAGCGATTATTCTTCGCCGCTGCACGCAACATGGTAGGACCGCCGATATCGATGTTCTCGATGGCAGTGGCAAGATCGCAGTCTGGGTTTGCCACGGTAGCCTCGAATGGATATAGGTTCACTACGACCAGGTCGATGGGAGGTATCTCATGCTCCGCCATCACGGCCTGATCCTGGTCGCGCCTACCGAGAATACCGCCATGCACTTTTGGATGCAGGGTCTTTACCCTGCCGTCCATCATCTCTGGAAAGCCGGTGTAGTCTGAGATTTCAACGGCTGGGATACCGGCTTCGGTAAGCAAGCGGTAGGTGCCGCCGGTTGAGAGAATTTCAATATTGAGTGCGTGGAGTGATTTCGCGAATTTGTCGATGCCGGCTTTGTCAGAAACGCTGATTAGCGCCCGACGCACGACTACAGAGTGCTCTGTGCTCATAGGTTCTGCTGATTAGTTTGTGATGGTTAATGCAAGGCAGGTGTCGAGAGGATTCACAGCATGCCGTAATGTTTCAGTTTGGTGCGGAGTGTGCCCCGGTTTAATCCCAGCATGACAGAAGCCTTGCTCTGGTTGTTTCCGGTATAGTGCATTACCGCTTCGAGCAGCGGCGCTTCGACTTCTGACATCACCATGCGATGCAGGTCAGTGACCGGCTCGTTTTCAAGTTGTTGAAAAAAACGTTTAAGTGATTTATCGACTTCAGTTCGAAGCGTGCTCTCCTGATCGGGAGCAGAGTGCGGAGCTTGCGTTGTCTGAGTAAAACCGTTGGTTTGTTCTGGAATTGCGTAGCTCACAAAGTTGGCGGATTCTTCCAGCTTATTCATGCGGCGATGGCTCCCTCACCTTGACCACTCAAGTAATCAAAGTAGTGTTCTAATAGTTCTAATTGCTCTTGGCTCGATTCGGATGCGTTGAATCTAAGCATAAATTCTTTTGCGGATGGCAAGCCGTTTACGTACCCCGCCACATGTTTACGAGCGTACCACACACCCTTCACTTTGCCATAGAAACTGTGCATTTTTTTTAGATGCGACTGAATGATCTTGGCTTTTACGGGAAGAGAGGTAACAGATTTATTTACCCCCGTCTCGAGATAATGTTCAGTCTCGTTGAAAAGCCAGGGATTACCCTGAGCCGCGCGACCAATCATCACGCCGTCCGCACGGGTATATGAAATAACCCGCGCGGCCTTCTGCGGCGAATCGATATCGCCATTGGCAATGATGGGAATACTTACCGCCTGTTTGATGGCAGCGATAGTGTCGTACTCGGCTTCACCCTTAAAGCGATCGGCACGGGTGCGTCCATGAACTGTTAACAACTGCACGCCCGCCTCCTCAGCGATACGCGCCACCAGAGTTCCATTGCGAGTTTCGGGGCACCAACCGGTGCGGATCTTCAGTGTTACAGGCACGTCTACTGCGGCCACGACTGCTCTCAATATTTCTTCAACCAGGTCCGTATCTTTTAACAGGGCAGAGCCAGCTGCTTTCTTCAACACCTTCTTTGCNGGNCAGCCCATGTTGATGTCGATGGCATGCGCGCCCATGGCCTCGTTGAGCCGTGCTGCCTCTGCCATCAATTGCGCGTCAGAACCCGCAATTTGCACAACTTGTGGTCCAGGNATTTGCGGTTTCACCTGTTTGAGGCGGTTGCGTTCGTTATGCCACAACTCCNTGTTACATGTCAGCATTTCACCCACCGTAAGGCCGGCACCCTGTTCNCTACAAATTTCGCGGAACGGTGTGTCACTGACTCCCACCATGGGCGCCAGGAACAAATTGTTCTTCAATGTGTAAGGACCTATTGTTTGCATCGATTGGTGGTCAGCTGTTGGTTATAGCTCCTCGCAGCTNATGCCTGTCCTTAGTAGTCGGGGCTGTCGGGAAAGGGGGATAATGATAGCTGGGCAGATCCGCCAATTAAAGAATTTTTCAGACCCGGTCGGAATCGGCTTCACGCTGTCGTCGCGGGTTGCGACTGAGAAACGTCTTGCTGAGACCCGCGGGGGTGTCTGATCGCAATAAATCGAGTTAATCAGCGTAGTGAGGGGAATCAGGGATGGCGGAATGCTAACGTGTAATTGACCGCATCATTTCCCGGATCCATCAGAGCCAGGTCAATCTGTACCGGTATCATCACCGGCATTTGCGTTATGTGTCGTAGCCCTGAATCCAGGTACTCTTCAGGTGTAAATTCCCGCAGGGCAATCAGATCATTATTGGCGGTGTTAAAGCCCAGCACCATAATAGGGAAGGACTGCTCAAGGGGAGCAGTGTTGCGCATCTCTACATTTACCATGATTGCGTCAGCGCGCTCTGGGTGGCTTCTCACTGCAAGATTGGAGCTCACTATTGATGATGGGTCGCTGTATGGCTCCAGACTGCAGCCGAGTATTTGGCAAGCAGAGGCGAACAGGGGGCGCAACTTCGGTTCTTGACTGAAAACGGCGTTGTGACGCCATAAGTACTGAGCTGCCATGCCGGCCCCCAGTAAACAGGTTAGCAGGGCAAGGCCAAGGGTTGCCCCCCATCGCTGACTTTGAGCACTGCCCAACTCGAGTGGTGACCCTATGACTTTGAGGGCCGCCAGGTTTTCTTCGGGTAGTTGCTCCAGTGCTTCGTCATCCCGCAGCTTAGCGCGCATGGCCCTAGTCCGAATGTCTTCGCTGCTTACTTCTGTTTCTACCTCTACCTTAAAAGCGCTTTCCTGATTTTCAGCCTGATAGTGTTGAGTTGCTGCGTCAGCCGACGCCTGGTCGGATTGCTTATCTTGCTCCGTTTTTGAGGGCGTATCGATTGCACTGATTTCTCCAGCCTCGTTTTCATCGCTACTGATCGAAGCGCGTGTCTCAGTCGCGCTGGGTTCGGTAAGCTCGATAAGAGGTGCAGTAGAGTGAGTAATAGAATATTGCGCTAAGTCGCTCTGTTCCGAATGCGGATCGACTGAATTTGGCGATGCCGCATCCAAGCCTGCAAGTAAATTCTCTTCTTCCGTTGTCTCTCCATCCAGTTCAGAGGAGTGATGTTCAATACTCTGAGTTGAATCTGATGCCTGCAACGGTCCCTGACTCTGCCTATCACCTTCGTGTTTACCCGTATTCGGATGGTCCGACTCGCCTTCGACTCTGGCTAGATGCAAGTTAATGGAACTGTCTGGTTCAGAATCTATTGACTCCTCCGCGGCGAAACCAGAAGCCACGGTGTCGGCGAACTTCGGTTCGGCGATGACTTTATTAATGTCCTGCTCCGCCAGCCCCGCGGCACGTAGTTTATCAGGCTCTAAAGAAGATGTGTTTTCACTAAATTCTGTCGTCGAATCCAGCTTCAGCTTGCGAAAAACTGGCTCTATTGCTGCTTCACCTACTTTTAATGGAAGTTCGTTTATTGAGGAATTGTTTTCCGCGATCGAATCCTGTTTTTTCCTCCCGGAACCCATACCCTCTTGGATTTCAGTTGCAATCGTCGCTTTTGCATCGACTTCGGCAAGGTCTGAGTCACTTGCTGATCCGTTTCGGTTAATGTCCACCTGCTCGGCGTGATCTCGTTTGTCCTGTGTCTCAACACCATTTGCGGCTGCTGTTTTGACACTGAGGACGTTAGGGCGGGGTTGGACAGAAAAAGAAATGGACAGGCTGACATCTTCAGGGCGTTGGACAGACGCTGGCTCTGTCGGTGCGTTCTGTCCGATATCGGAATCATCCGATGCTGGCAGCTCAGCCGACGTTTGCCCAGCAGGAATATCCCCTGTGACTGGCTCAGCCTCGGATTCGACCTGCTGCTGGACGGTTGTGCTAGCCTTGATTTGCGCCGTCGTGGCAGCGTTGGAGGCTGAGCCAAACGCGTCTGGTTCATCAATAGCTTTCAGTTCTTCAATCTCATCCGTTGCCTCAAGCCCATAAAGGCTTTCTTCTAGCGCAGCGAAAAAATCGGCGCGCTCGATTTTGGTTTCTGCCTCGTTTTCAAAAGTTATCCGAGGGGCGGTGTTCGATTCAGGGTCAACTTTGGTTTCAACCTCAACCCCAACTTCTGCTTCAGTTCCTGCCCAGGTTTTACTCTCGTTTATTGGGTCTGCTTTTGTATCGTTTGCGAGATACTCAGGATCGGTTTTCACCTGATCATTTTGCGTTTCTAATGCTGGACTGAAAGCTTTGCTGCCCTCAGTGAGCGCATGCGCTTTGGGATTCTTATTCTCCCCTTCGGCAAGGGTTTGCGATGCACTGATAGAGGGTTCGCTGTCCTTGGGTTTCTCGCTGTCTCGATCCTGCCTCTCAGGCACTTCACGCTCGTGCAGCTCGGTTTCGGACTCAGTTAAGGGGTCCGGATTGGTTTTCGATGCCGTGCGAGTCAAGTCTTGCTGGTCGCTGCTGGACTGATCATCCTGCAGGGCACTGCGGGTAAGAAACACAGCTGGATCGAAGAAGTCTTCGGGATGGTTGCCAATGAAGACTGATTCATCCGCCCCGTCAGCGGCGACATCCACGAAATGTTCACTCGCCTGAAACACACAGAGGCAGGCACCACAGCGCACTTTTCCTGCAGCCACTTCCAACATCTGGGGGCTGGTGTNGAAAGTGGAGTTACAGCTGGGGCATTGAGTGATTTGAANTGCCATGGTCGCGGGATGAAATCCGATTGNCGGGTTNATTTACAGCGGGCCTCTGGGCCNGGACTGNGNTTACNAACAGANGTCCCGAGATTCTAGGTNATTANNGCGGTGATATCACGCNTTGCGGGTACCGTGGAGCAANACCCAGCCTTCCCTGATCTCNGGCNGGCTCATTGCGAACCAGCGCNCATAGCTTTCGCTGAGCGGCTCTGCTTGTTCTGTGAGTATACCGGATAGCACGATGCTGCCACCGGGTTTCACCAGGGCGGCGAAATGATCGGCGAGTTCGTGCAGTGGCTCTGCGAGAATATTGGCAAGGAGTATGTCGGACTGCAGCTCAGGTAGCGCCTCGGGCAGGCAAGCGGTAATGGCTTGCACAGGAATGTTATTGCGATGACTATTATCGATAGTCGCAGCAATTGCCTGCGGATCGTTATCCACGGCGTGTACTTGCCCGGCACCGAGCAGNGCNGCGCCGATAGCCAACACGCCGGAACCACTGCCGTAATCAATGACTTCTTTACCCTGAAGCCGGGCCTGCTCCAGCCAGCCTAGGCATAANGCGGTTGTGGCATGGGTACCGGTGCCAAATGCCATGCCGGGATCTAGGATGATGTTCACCGCCTCGGGGTCTGGCGGTGGCTGCCAACTTGGGCAGATCCAGAGGCGGTTGCCAAACTGTCTGGGCTGAAAGTCCTGCATCCAGACGCGNTCCCAGACCTNATCTTCCAGCTCGGTGACCTGCAAGGATNCTCGATTCAATACCTGGGGATGAAACTGCAGCGTTGCGATAAGNGATTTCAGATCATTCTCTANCGGGAANAGCCCTAACAAAGCCGGCGTGTCCCACAAAGGTGNGGTNCCTGGCGTTTTTTGAAAAATAGCTTGATCCNCTGCGTCCATTAGCGTCACCGAGCTGGCACCCGCTTCAAGCAATAGCTCTTCGAGCTCCGCGCTGTGTTCAGCACGGAGCTTTATGAGGATTTGTTGCCACATAGGATAANAAATTCTATTGGGATTTGGNNTGAGGNAATCAGGATTCCAGTTTGCTTTCCAGGTAGTGGATATTAACGCCACCCNTCTGGAACTCGCGATCNCGCACCAGGTCTCGGTGCAGGGGGANGTTGCTGCGNATGCCGTCAATCANGAGTTCATCCAGCGCAATNTGCATCCGNACCAGTGCCTGCTCCCTGGTGNTGGCATGACTGATCAACTTCGCCACCAGTGAATCATAGAAGGGCGGTACGGTATAACCTGAATAGAGGTGTGAATCTACTCTCANTCCCGGACCTCCGGGTGCGTGGAANAGTTTNACCTTGCCGGGGCTAGGCAGAAAAGTGGCGGGATCCTCAGCGTTGATCCGGCACTCGAAGGAATGACCGGTAATGGAAATGTCTTCCTGGCTGACGCTCAGCGGTTCTCCACTGGCCACGCACAGCTGCTCCTTGACGATGTCGATCCCTGTCACCATTTCTGTTACCGGGTGTTCGACCTGAACCCGGGTGTTCATCTCAATGAAGTAGAAACGTTCGTTTTCATAAAGAAACTCCAGGGTGCCGGCGCCGCGATACTTCATGTTTTTGCAGGCCTGAATACAGGTGTTGGTGATGTCTGTTCTGACATCATCCGGAATGCCAGGCGCTGGCGCTTCTTCGATGACCTTCTGGTGGCGCCGCTGTAGCGAGCAGTCTCGGTCGCCAAGACANATAGCGTTGCCCTGCCCATCACCGATAACCTGGATTTCCACATGGCGCGGATTCTCAAGGAACTTCTCTAGATAGACGGTGCCGTCGCCGAAAAATGACTTGGCTTCCGTCTGGGTAATGTGAATCGCCTTTAACAGCGCGGCTTCATTGTGAACAACGCGCATACCACGTCCGCCACCGCCGGCAGCTGCCTTGATAATCACGGGGTAGCCGATTTCTTTTGCTAGGGACAAGGTGCGCTCGTTGTTGCTGTCTAGCGGACCATTGGAGCCGGGTACGGTTGGAACACCAGCATCGCGCATCACGTCAATGGCTGAGACTTTATCTCCCATCATGCGAATGGTTTCAGCCGTGGGGCCGATAAATACGAAACCGCTGTTTTCAACCTGCTCGGCGAAATCGGCGTTTTCTGAAAGGAAGCCATAGCCAGGATGCACAGCATCGGCATCGGTTAGCTCCATCGCGGCGATGATCGAGGGGACGTTGAGATAACTTTCGGNAGCAGCGGGCGGGCCNATACAAACTGATTCGTCTGCCAGGCGCACATGCATCAAGTCCTTGTCAGCCGTNGAATGAACGGCAACGGTCTTGATGCTCAGTTCTTTACAAGCGCGNAGTACACGCAGCGCAATTTCACCGCGGTTCGCTATCAGTACCTTTTCCAGCATTGGGGTTAGCTCTGTATTGTGAGTGATGTTCTNCTGTTAATCGTCTTACCGGCGCGCAGCGCGAAGCGGTGGCGACTAAGTCGAAACAGCGTGACTAAACGATAGTGAGCAATGGCTGATCGAATTCAACGGGCTCGCCATCGCTAACCAGTATCGCTTCAACGACGCCAGCCTTGTCGGCTTCAATCTGGTTCATCATCTTCATGGCTTCCACGATACAGACCACGTCACCTGCCTTCACATGGGCTCCAACTTCTATGAAGGCAGGTGATGAGGGGGATGGCGATCGGTAGAAAGTGCCTACCATGGGCGAACTGACCACGTGTCCAGCATTGGCAGCAACTGCTGGCTTGCCTTCAACCGGCGCTGCCACGGCCGCAGTAGGCGCAGGGGCTGCCGCGACCGGGGCTGGGGGCCCTGGCATTATTGCAGTCGCCGTGCTGGAATATCGGCTGATGCGGACCGCTTCCTCGCCTTCCTTGATTTCAATCTCTGCAATGTCAGAGGCTTCCAACAACTCAATGAGTTTTTTAACTTTGCGAATATCCATTAAACGTTCCCGACTAGTTCAATCTACGCCTACAGTCGACTGCAAGCTGCCTGCAATGCCAATTCATAGCCCTGAGCACCCAGTCCTACAATGCTGCCGATAGCAACATCGGCAAAATAAGACTTGTGCCGGAAAGGCTCGCGCTTGTGTAAATTTGACAGATGTACCTCGATAGAAGGTATCTCCGCCGCCAGCATCGCATCCCTGAGGGCAATACTGGTGTGGGTGAAACCACCGAAGTTCACAATCAGGAAGGCGGTGCTATCAATACGCGCCTGGTGAATGCGATCAATCAGTGCCGCTTCCGAGTTGCTTTGCAGGGCGTCGAATTCATGACCGACGCTGCTGCACTGCTCGGACAGACGTGCATTGATATCCTCCAGCGAATCAGAGCCATAGATATGAGGCTCTCGCTGGCCAAGAAGATTCAAATTCGGGCCGTGAAGGGCCAGGATTTTTGCCATTGCGAATTCCCTGCGGAAATNGTGCGTTTAATTGTTGTGACATATTGGCGAGTTATCCGCCGATTGCAAATTTTGGCGGCATTTTCTCAGAAATTAAGCGGCANTTCACCCNCTTTCTCTGGCGGGAGACAGGTTTCTTGAGGCCCGGATGTGTTGTCCTANGGCAGTAGCGGAAATTGCGCCGTTTGCGGAGGATAGCAGAAGCCCCAATCGGCACAGCCTTGATATTCAATGACCAGGGTCGCATCGGGGCCAGGCACGGTGCTTAGCTCTATGTCCACGGATACGGGCTCATAGTAGGCCACGATTTCGCCAAAAAACTGGTCGGTTTTGTTGAGGCCATCGGGNAGAGTGAAGTTTACCGGCAGGGCTTCGCTGTCTNCGGTATTCTGCTGAGCGAAGGCAAAAGCGTGCTGGTAGAGATAATGCCCGGGCGCTGGCTTCCAGGTCACGCGATAGCGACCGGGACTGATGGTACTGACGAGATAGGGAAACGCGCGCGCAAGGGAAAGAGGTTCAGGTTGCTGGGACAGCGTTTCGGCCAGGGATAATCCGCTGCGCGGTTNCAGTTGCGCTGTCAGGGAGCTGCTGCCAAGGCTAGCAACGAAGGCGGGCAGGGCGAGTGTGAAAAGGCGAAGTGTTGATCTCATACTTATCAAGATCCGGTAGCATGGGGCTTAGTTCCCCAGCCTTGTTTGCAATTGTACTGGTTTAAGCCTGGTATCTGTCGAATACAAGACAGGCGTTGGTGCCGCCAAAGCCGAAGCTATTGGACATTACGCGATTAAGCTGAATTTCGTCGCGACGCTCGATGGCAACGGGGAGTCCGGCCGCTGCCTCATCTAGGTTTTCGATATTGGCTGAGGCAGCGATGAAGTTGTTCTGCATCATCAACAAGGAATATATCGCTTCCTGGGAGCCGGCTGCGCCCAGCGAGTGACCGCTAAGGGATTTGGTGGAGTTAATTAGCGGCACTTTGTCGGCGAACACCTCGCGAATGGCCTTCAGCTCTGACACATCTCCTGCCGGTGTGCTGGTGCCGTGAGTATTAATGTAATCAACCTTGCCCTCGAGACCGTTGGTTGCCATGCGCATGGCGCGCGCGCCGCCTTCACCGGAAGGCGCAACCATGTCGTGGCCGTCGGATGTCGCTGCATAGCCTGTGAGTTCTGCATAGATTGTGGCGCCTCGCGCCAGCGCATGCTCGAGTTCTTCAACTACAACTACGCCGCCACCGCCGGCAATGACGAAGCCATCTCGGTCTGCATCGAAAGCCCGAGAGGCCTTGTTTGGTGTCTCGTTATATTTGGTTGAGAGTGCGCCCATGGCGTCGAACATGTGGGACATGGTCCAATGTTCCGATTCGCCGCCGCCAGCAAACACTATATCCTGTTTATTCATCTGGATCAGTTCAGCCGCGTGGCCAATGCAGTGGGCACTGGTGGCGCAGGCCGAAGAAATTGAGTAATTAACGCCTTTGATCTTAAATGGCGTCGCCAGGCAGGCTGACACTGAGCTGCTCATGGTGCGAGGAATACGATAAGGGCCGACGCGGCGCATGCCTTTTTCGCGCAGGATATCGGTGGATTCCAGCTGGTCTTCCGGTGAGCCGCCACCAGAGCCCACTATCAGGCCGATGCGTTCACTGGAAATCTCCTCCGGGCTGAGACCGGCATCTTTAACCGCCTCGTCCATCGACAGGTAGGCGTAGGCCGACGCTTTACCCATGAAGCGGTAGAGTTTGCGATCAATCAGTTCTGTGGTATCCAGCTGGACACTGCCACTGATATGGCTGCGCATACCGAAGTCAACATATGACTGGTTGAAGCGGATACCGCTCCGTCCTTCTTTTAGAGAGGTGAGCACCTCGCCAGCGTTGTTGCCCAGGCAGGATACGATACCCATTCCGGTGATGACTGCGCGTCTCATGCTTGAATCCGCTATTAATTTTTAGAATTTGTGTTCGGGAGTGAACAGGCCTACTTTGAGCGCCTTGGTTCTGTAAATGACTTCACCGTCTACTGCCACCGTGCCATCGGAAATGCCCATCACCAGCTTGCGATCGATGACGCGGCTAATGTCGAGTTCATAAACCACTTTTTTGGCGTGGGGCAATATTTCTCCGGTGAATTTTACTTCACCCGAGCCCAGGGCTCGACCCTTACCGGGGAAGCCGCTCCAGCCAAGGAAAAAGCCTACCAGTTGCCACAGGGCATCTAGCCCCAGACATCCTGGCATAACTGGGTCGCCGGGGAAGTGACAGTCGAAAAACCACAGGTCGGGGTTTATGTCGAGTTCTGCAACCACCTTGCCGCGCCCGAATTCACCGCCGTCTGCATTGATCTCCGTGATGCGGTTCAGCATCAGCATGTTATCAATGGGAAGCTTGGCGTTACCTGGGCCAAACAAACGGCCATAACCGCACTCGACTAATTCGTCAAGTTCGTACGAGCTCTTGGGCGTGAAAAAATCGTTCCTTGCTACCATGTCATCCTAGCAGTTTATTGACGCCTAACTTCAAGGTCTGTGAGTGTATAACGCTGCGGGTAAATAATCGATATTAAATTGTTCGTCGCGCGACCTGCAGAGGCCTAGAACCGCCGAGATTCGGGGCATCTAGTCTTCAGATGGCAACGGCTTTTCTGAAGATTTTTTGATATCATNTGCGCCAATTTTTTCGGGTTGGTTTTATGATTCATCCTATTATCCTGGCTGGCGGCGTTGGAACACGTCTGTGGCCACTTTCGCGAGCAGCGATGCCCAAGCAATTTATTCACTTGCATGGGCAAAAATCCCTGTTCCAGAAAACGCTAGAGAGAATCGAAAACCTGCCTGAATTGGGGACTACTCGGGTGATCGGCAACAGCGAGCATCGATTCATGATTGCCGAGCAATTGCGGCAGCATGGATTCGTTGCTAGCGAAATTTATCTGGAGCCGGTGGGGCGCAACACAGCCCCTGCCGTGACAGTCGCNGCACTTGCCGCCCTCACGCAAGATCCGCAAGCAGTTATTCTGGTATTGCCAGCAGATCATCTGATTGAAGATGTGGCGGAATTTGAGCGGTGTGTACAATCTGCAATCAAGCTCGCACAGCAGGGTCTTTTAGTCACTTTCGGAATAGTNCCAGGTAGCCCAGAAATAGGTTACGGCTATGTAAAGAAAGGAGAGGTGNTANCGGANGGTGCTTTCAGGGTAAGCAAGTTTGTAGAAAAGCCAAACCTGGAAACTGCGCAGATCTATCTGGAGAGTGGTGACTATTTCTGGAACAGCGGNATGTTTCTATTTCCTGTCAAAGAACTGCTTGATGAGCTGGCGCTTCATGCGGCTGACATCCTCAATAGCTGCCGAGCAGCAGTTGCA
The DNA here is from genome assembly GCA_002684935.1 of Gammaproteobacteria bacterium. Taxonomy (GTDB): domain Bacteria; phylum Pseudomonadota; class Gammaproteobacteria; order Pseudomonadales; family Pseudohongiellaceae; genus UBA9145. The sequence continues at coordinate 4,520 of NYWC01000051.1, read as the reverse complement.
GGCATTTCAACAGACCTTGATTTCCAGCGCATACCGGAATCGGAGTTTGCGGCTTGCCGCTCAGAGTCAATCGACTATGCACTGATGGAAAAAACCGGTCGCGCCGCCATGGTGCCGCTGGCAGCGGGTTGGAGCGATCTGGGATCCTGGCAATCATTATGGGAAGTCAGTGAGAAAGATGATGCTGGCAACGCGGTGGCCGGGCAAGCCGAGTTGTTTGATACCAGCAACAGCTATATCTATGCAGGCTCTCGCACTGTCGCTAGTATTGGTCTTGAAAATATTGCCATCATTGAGACCGATGATGCGGTGCTGGTGGCTGAAAAATCACGCCTGCAGACCGTCAAGCAGTTGGTTGAACGCCTGCAGGAGAAGGGATCGGTGCTGGCAAGCAGCGCGACGCTGATGCATCGCCCCTGGGGCAGCTATCAATCCCTAGCCGAGGGGCCTGGTTTTCAGGTGAAGCACATCGTTGTCAGGCCCGGTGGCGCCTTATCGCTGCAGCGCCACTCCCGCCGCACAGAGCACTGGACTGTCATCAAGGGAGCAGGATTAATACACTGCGATGGCAGGGACTATACCCTGAGTGCCAATGAGTCCACCTATATTCCACTTGGTGCCAAACACAGATTGAGCAACCTCGGTGCAGAGGCTGTTGAACTCATTGAGGTGCAAATCGGCGACTATTTAGGCGAAGATGATATCGAACGCTTTGATGACAATTATGGTCGCAGCTAATCACGATTAGCGAGCGCCAAATACAAAATTTCAACTCAAAACCCAGGGCTTAAAACTTAGCTATGGCAACAATAAATAAATGTTTGTTTCCTGCCGCCGGTTACGGCACGCGATTTCTTCCTGCGACCAAGGCAATGCCAAAAGAGATGCTGCCGATCGTGACCAAGCCTTTGATTCAGTACGGCGTCGAAGAGGCCATGGAAGCAGGCATTACCGACATGGCGATAGTTACCGGGCGCGGCAAGCGATCGTTGGAGGATCATTTCGATATTTCCTATGAATTGGAGCACCAGATTGCCGGTTCAGCTAAAGAGGAGCTGCTGGCGGAAACCCGCGCGATTATGGAATCCTGCTCCTTCTCCTACACCCGACAGGTTGAGATGAGAGGCCTTGGGCATGCTATTTCAGTGGGCGGGAAACTTATCGGCCGTGAGCCCTTCGCCGTGATTCTTGCCGACGATTACTGTGTCACAGAAGGCCCAGGTGTACTTGCGCAAATGGTTGCCCTGTATGAGCGCTTCGGTTGCAGCGTGGTAGCAATTGAGGAAGTGCCAAAAAATGAGACCTATAGATATGGTGTGATCGAGGGCGTGGAGGAAGAGCCCGGTATCATCCGCATATCCAATATGGTGGAGAAGCCTACACCAGAGGATGCGCCAAGCAACCTGGCTGTTATTGGGCGTTACGTGCTAACGCCTGAAATTTTCGACATTCTGGATAACACGCCACCGGGCAAGAATAACGAAATTCAGATTACCGACGCGCTGTTGACCCAGGCGCAAAGAGGCAACGCGATTGGCTACAAGTTCAAGGGGCGACGCTTCGACTGCGGCAGCGTCGAAGGGTTTATCGATGCCACCAATTACACTTTCCAAAAAACACAAATTGAGAAGCAGTAAGGATATGTCTGAGGAAATTACCTGTTTTAAGGCCTATGACATCCGGGGAAAGGTTCCGGGTCAACTTAACGAAGACATTGCCTATCGTATTGGGCGAGCATATGTTGAACTGCTTTCGCCAANGCGCGTGGTTGTCGGATATGACATTAGGCTGACCAGCGAATCAATTTGNGCGGCNTTGAGCAAGGGGCTNATGGAAGGCGGAGCAGANGTGATNAACATCGGCCAGTGTGGCACTGAGGAAGTCTATTTTGCCACCTCACACCTGAACGTGGATGGTGGTATCGCTGTAACCGCCAGTCACAATCCTAAGGATTACAATGGCATGAAACTGGTGCGCGAAAATAGCAAGCCTGTCAGCGCCGATACTGGCTTATTCGATATCAAACGCCTGGCAGAAAAAAACGACTTTCCAGAGCCCGGCAAAACAGGACAGATGGAGCAGGTAGATACCAAGCCAGCTTATATTCAGCATTTGTTGGAATACATTGATANTGAAGCGCTGAAACCATTGACGATTGTGTGCAATGCGGGCAATGGCGGCGCTGGCCCGATCATAGATCTTCTGGAACAGCATTTGCCCGGTCGCTTCGTGAAGGTNCAGCANGAGCCGAACGGCAATTTCCCCAACGGCGTTCCCAATCCCCTGCTCGAGGANAACCGCCANCCCACAATNGACTCCATAAACACCCATNTGGCTGACATTGGTATTGCCTGGGATGGCGATTTNGATCGCTGCTTCTTCTTTGATGAGACAGGGCGTTTCATTGAGGGCTACTACATTGTGGGATTACTCGCACAGACGTTTCTTGCGAGGGAGTCGGGCGCCAAGATCGTGCATGATCCCAGGTTGACCTGGAACACACTGGAAGTGGCGAAGCAATTTGGAGGTGAGCCGGTGCTATGCAAATCGGGTCATGCCTTCATCAAGGAGAAGATGCGCGCTAAGGACGCAGCCTACGGCGGGGAAATGAGCGCCCATCATTANTTNCGGGATTTCTTCTACTGCGATAGCGGCATGGTTCCCTGGCTGTTAGTCATTGANCTCATGTCTAAAACGGGCAAGCCACTGTCTCAGTTAGTGGATGAGCGNATGAAGGCGTTTCCTGCTAGTGGAGAAATAAACAATACCGTGGCGGATGCCCCCGCACTGCTCGAAGAACTGGANGCACGCTATGGGTCAGATGCCATCAATGTCGATCACACCGACGGTCTCTCGGTGGATTTTGCGCAGTGGCGGTTCAACGTCAGGATGTCCAATACTGAGCCCCTGGTCAGGCTGAACGTTGAGTCCCGCGGCGATACCGAATTGATGCAGGAAAAGACGCGGGAACTACTGGCAATCATCAAGGCTTGAAGCATGTCATGGGATGATGCGGCTGCACTGCAGCGCCTGTTTGTCTATGGCACCCTCGCACGGTGGGAAGTGAATGCCCATGTGCTAGAACCACTGGTGGGCGAATGGCAGGAAGCCAGTGTACGCGGGACTCTGCACCCGCAGGGTTGGGGGCAGATTCACGGGTTTCCTGCGCTGCGGCTTGATGCAGGCGCGGCAGTGGTGGCGGGATTAGTCTTTCAATCAGCCGACTTACCTGCATACTGGGCACGGCTCGACCACTTTGAAGGCCGTGCCTACCAGCGAGTTGAGACCGACGCACTGCTTAAGGACGGCATATTCTGTAAAACTCGCGTCTATGTATTACGTGAGGAAGCTGCAGCAAATTGAGATCTGACGCCAGGATTTGGCCAGTTTTTATAGAGTCGAGAATTAGTAAACAATGAAAAAAATTAGTTGGGACGAATTTGAGCAGGTGGAACTTCGGGTCGGTACCGTGACCGCGGTAGAGGAGTTTCCTGAAGCAAGACGGCCAGCATGGAAGCTCTGGATCGATTTCGGAGAGGAAATCGGCAAGCGTAAGTCCAGTGCCCAAATTACCGACCTTTATGACGCGGACAGCCTGCTTGGCAGGCAAGTAGTTGCGGTTGTTAATTTTCCTCGCAAGCAGATAGGGCCATTTATGTCGGAATGCCTGGTGACAGGTTTTTATCAGCCCGACGGTGCCGTCGTGCTTGCAGTTCCAGAACGAGCGGTACAGAATGGTGCGAAACTTGGGTAGCGCTTGATACGACTAAGTTGAGAGGAAGCGAAAATGGTGCTTGAAGTCGCAGTGCTGAATATTGTCCCTGGGCAGGGGCAGGACTTCGAAGAGGCCTTCTTTGAGGCCCAGCGCATCATCGCGGCCATGCCAGGCTACGAGCCCCACGAGCTCAAAAGTGTGTAGAGAAGACCGATCAGTACCTGCTTCAAGTGAAGTGGGATAGCGTTGAATCTCACGAGCAGGGTTTTCGTGCTTTCCCTGATTACCAGCGCTGGAAGCAATTGCTGCATCATTTCTATTATCCCTTTCCTGAAGTTGTGCATTACACGTCGGTCACGCTGGACTGATTGCCCGCGATGAGCGAAGACGCTGAACAAGGGATTGCTCAAGCTAGTGCTAAAGTCAGTACTCAAGGCTGCACTCAACTTAGCCCCCCGGCGCCGCAAGACTTTGCCCCTGAGGTCCATCGCTTATTTCAGCGCGCTCATGCAGTCGAGGCCAGGCTGATCAATGTTCGAGGTTTTCCGCCGCTGGCACGCAGTTGTAGAGCGATATAAGAGGCTAAATCCGAGTTTTTGGCGCTTGCACCGAAGCAGATCTGCGCGGCGTCATCGAACTCGAGCATCATTCTGGTGTGGTGTTGATTGCCAGCCTGGTGGTAGATCCAGACTATTGTCGCCAGGGACTCGCCCGCTTGTTGTTTCGGCACGTGATCTCAATTTATGCCAAAGATTTCCTGCAGGTGTAGACCGCAACCGCTAATCGGCCAGTCATGGCACTTTAT
>NYWC01000050.1 GCA_002684935.1 Gammaproteobacteria bacterium | reverse complement strand
TAGAGCAGGACGGCGGCGGTACTGAAAAACACGACTCCCATGCCGATTGTGCCCAGGGTTTCAAAGCGACCATGGCCATAGGGATGCTCTTCGTCGGGGGCCGCGTGCGCAAAACGTGCCAGTAGCAAGACGAAAATATCGGTAATTGCATCAGTGAGGGAGTGAATTCCGTCGGTGACTAAGGCAAAAGACTGAGTGAGAGTGCCGCCAATGATTTTTAATCCAGCTAGAAACAAGTCCAGAGCCATGCCAATGAGAGTGACATTGACCGCCTGCGACTGGTTCGTACTGCTACCCATACGGGTCATGCTTCGACATATGAAGGCTGATCAGTGCGTTAAACTCTTGTAAAGCTTGGTTCGGAGTTACTGGGAAATTTTGGGGCAGAAAAAAAGCCCAACAACGCTGGTTGTTGGGCTTAACATACTATCAAGGGAGAGATAAATGAAACAAAACCCACAATTTTGCATGCCATCTACCTACACCTATTAAGACTGGGGTTTTGGCCATTAGTTCCCAAGGCTGGAAAATATTTTTCCGGAATCTTGTTGAGGGCTGAAAGTACATCAAAAAAATCTTTAGATAGCTGTAATAATTAAATATTTAAAATATTCAGCCCATCGATTTTCGCTTCTTCAAGGGCCTGCCGGTTACTGACTATACCGATGGATTCATGCCCCTGCTGGAAGTAGGTTGAGGCCGCTCGCTGCAAATCTTCCATGGTCGTTGCCAGCACGCGCTGACGAAACGCCATGCGCTGCTCGATACTGCGACCAAACAGATGATTGTAAAACGCCTGCCTGGCTTCACCCGCGGGAGAAGAAGACTTGTCCATGGCGGCTATGATACCGAGGACGGCTTCTTCCAGCTGGTTGTCCTGATGTCCTCCTTTGAGCAACCAGTCGATAGAGCGGTCGAAATCGGCCAGCGTTTCAGTTAAGCGCGGATCGCGATAGGAGAAGAAGCGAAAACTCGCGGAGTTGGCGTCCTGGCTGGCACCACCACCATATGCGCCGCCTTTCTCGCGAATGGCCGTATGCAAGAATCCGTTGCGCAGAAAGCCCGCCAGTACTTGCAGCACAGCATTATCGGGGTGATCTGAGCACACCGTTGGGTAGGCCTTGGCGCAGAAGTGGACCTGTGTTGAGGTGCTCCAGCCTTCAACCACCTGCTCTCTGACAGGGTCCAAGCTGAAGGAGCTGGAAGTCGCTGATGAACTTGCTTCACCCCAGCGCTCTGATAGGTCGTTGATCATGCCATCACGCCGCTCGGCTTCTCCAATCAGCAGGAAGCGCTTGGGGTTGGTCAGTAGGGTGACATGGAGCTTTTGCATGCGGTCCAGCAAGTCAGATCTCACCGATTGCTCAGCTAGCGCAGCGCGCTGAGCCTTGAGTCGGCGGATGCTTTCAAGTCCGCCGAACTGATGGGTGAGCAGGGCACCTGGGCTCATTTTGCTGCAGGCAACGTTCATGGCCAGGCTATGGCCCTGGCCGGTGATGCTGGCCTCTTTGCGCGCGCAGATCTGCTCTACCAACTCCGCCAAGCGCTGACTCTCATCAAAGCGCACGTCTTCTATCGTGGCCTGAAGTAGCTCTGTAAGCGCGCCATGGTTAAAGGCCAGGGATTTGGACGAAAACGTGAGGAATCCGTCGAGCTGTTGCTCATCATCCTGAGCACTGCGAATGCTGCTAAACACATTAATGCCGCCGCTGATTTGGGACTGCCAGGTCTGAATCTCGGTATAACTCTTCTGCCCTAGTCCGAATTCTGCCAGACAGCTGGTGTAGAGTGGCAGGACTTCGAGTTCTGAGGCACTCAATGTGGGCAGGGGCAATACGACGTGTTGGTAGGAGAGGCCGTTAGTTCCCTGTTCATAAAAACTCACCTGCGGGCCGGCGCCTCCAAGATTGCTATCTTCACGCGGCGGTTCAGTGATTTCTGCCGGTACATCCTCTAGTCCAACTTTAGGCAGGAGATCTGGATCGTCTTCCTGCGACTGTCGATCCGCCAGCGCCAGGGCTTGTTTAACGATAGCGTCCCTGTCGTCTTCACCGAGCGATGCCTTGATAGCAGCCAGCTTCGTTTGCTCTGCTTCCTGCTCAGCATCTGCCAGATGCAGATCTGGTTTCAGGGTTAGAGTCACTCTATGAGGGTTATCGATTAACAGGCGTTTGATCAGGTCCGGAATATAGCTCGGGTTAGCAACTCGCTCGCGGAGCAGCTCCAGCACGGGATCTATGTCCATCAGCTTTATGGGATCGCCGCGATGGAGCGCGGTAGACAAGCCTGACAGGATCAACTGTAAGCCATAGGGCGAGCTGTCTCCCGAAATCTCCCGCTGATTCAGTTCCAATTGATGCAGGGCTGCTTCTACCTGTTCCTGGGCAACACCNTCANTGTAAAGGGTTTCGAGACAATTCAGGATAAGTGCTTCNACAGCTTCCGTTGCTTCAGCACTACAGCCCTCGAGCCCAGCCATAAAAGCCATTTCCCTGTTGGAATCTTCCAGACCACACATGGGGGAGGGAGACTGACCGAGCTTACTGGTCTCCAGGTTGTTCAGCAGCGGTGAGGCGCTGTTTTCCATCAATACGCTGGTCAGCAGTTGAGCTTCAAACAGTTCAACGATTTCCGTACTTTTTCCTAACAGCCAGCCTACGACTACATGGGTTTTGCTTTCGGCCGTTTCTGCAACAGCGTACTTTTCTTCGACTTTTACCGGGGTCGGGTATCTTTTTTCATCGTCGACGTGAACATTTACGTCGAGATATTCAAACCTTTCGAGCGCCAGTGACTCAAATTCCTGGTGGTGTTCAAAGGCCGCAATGTCCCCGAAAGTCATAAATACCGCATTGCTGGGGTGATAGTGGCTTCTATAAAAATCCAGCAGTTGCTGATAAGCGAGATCTGGAATGTCTGTGGGCTCGCCTCCACTGTTATAGTGATAAGTTGTGGTGGGAAANAGATGTTTGGTCATCATCTGCCAGAGAGTGGCATTGGGCGAACTCATAGCCCCTTTCATCTCATTATAGACCACACCTTTGTATAGCAATTCACTGTTAGCATTGTCGGCTTCGGCGAATTCCAGTCGATGACCCTCCTGGGCAAAGTCNAATTNATGGAGGCGGGAGAAAAAGGCTGCGTCCAGGTAAACCTGCAGCAGGTTGTGAAAGTCTTTGCGGTTTTTGCTGGAGAACGGATACGCGGTCCAGTCGCTGCTGGTAAATGCGTTCATGAAGGTATTCAGTGAGCGCCGGATCATCATGAAAAATGGATCGCGCACGGGAAACTTTTCACTGCCACACAGGGCGGTGTGCTCAAGGATATGGGCCACACCGGTCGAATCCATTGGCACGGTGCGGAAGGCTACCAGGAACACGTTCTCTGGATTGTGGCTGGCCAGATGGTAGTGCATGGCGCCTGTTTCTCTGTGTTCATACTCTTCAATCGTGATGTTTAAAGAGGGAATGGCTTTCCGTCGATGGCAGATGAATGCCGGATGAACCGCGGACTGCTGAGTGTCAACTGCAGTCGCGTCGGCTGCACTGGATAATTGATTCATAAGGTATGCTTGGAATGTCCTTTAAACTGCTTGGAAAATGTTTGGAATCTGACCCNNCGGTANTTTTTATTCANTNAGCGNCTGAGAGCGGTAACTCNAGAGTATGGCTNCCTAGTTTACCTGAGCGATAGTCGTTTAGTAATGTTTGTGCGACCTTCCCGTAATCTGTNGCGCCTCNCCTGTTGATGCCTCCGGTCTGTCGCGCTATAGCGGACAGNAATGCTTGCGTATCACCNGGCAGTTCTTCGAGTTNGTAGCGTTGNCTCAGCACTTGGGGAAGGGCNGACTGCAGGTATTCAGCTGCCAGCCAGCCAATNTCTTCGATATCTAGTGCGGTTTGCCGGATTGAGCCCGTCATGGCCAAGCGCAGGGCGGCATCTTGATCNGCTAATTTTGGCCACAGCATGCCGGGCGTGTCGATGAGGGTCCAGCTCTCGTTGAGCCTGATACGCTGCTGCCCCTTGGTAACTGCCGGTTCGTTGCCTGTTTGCGCCAGTTTCCGCCCAGCCAGGGCATTCATGACTGTGGATTTACCGACGTTAGGGATCCCAAAAATGACACACTGCTTGCGGATTCCAAGCGCGGGCTGGACCTCGGCGGTTAAATGGTCCAGCTGCCGCAGCACTGATTCAAGCATGTCCTGCTTGTCCAGGTCCAATGCGAGGCAGCGGCAGTGGGGTAAGGTATTGAGATGTTGATGCCAGTTAGCCGTTGCGCTAGTGCCAGCGAGATCACTCTTGTTGAGCAGCTTCAGTGCAGGTTTACCTGCAGCAATTTTGGCCAGCAGGGGGTTGGCACTGGTAACTGGAATACGTGCGTCTAGGACTTCAATTACCGCATCCGTTGCAGCCATGAGTTTTCGGAGTTCTTTGCCGGTCTTGTGCATGTGACCGGGATACCAGGAAATAGCCATAATTTAGTTATCGGCTAATTCGAGTTTGCGTATAATAGAGTAACCCAAATTTTGTTGAATCGACTGGCTCGCACCACCTCACTGATAGGTAAAGACGATTCATTCACGGTCGCTGGCGGCTGTTCAAGCAAGTGAATTTTCCTATATTTATCTTGGGTCTGACACGGAGAGCAGTAGTAATNATTATGGCAATACAAACTCAAATTGAACACAAGATCGAGCACAATCTAAGCCCGCAGCTTCTTACAGTAGAGAACGAGAGTCATCGTCATGCTGGTCCAGAGANGGAATCTCATTTCAAACTAACTGTTGTGTCGGATCAATTCGCTGACTTATCACGGGTAAAGCGTCACCAGAGAGTCTATTCGTTATTGTCGGAGGAACTTGAGGGTGCAGTGCATGCCCTGGCACTACATCTTCATACACCAGAGGAATGGCGCGAAAACGAGTCGGGTCGCCCAGATTCACCGGGTTGTCGTGGTGGCAGTAAGTTTGATTGAAGATGACATAGGTAGGTGTGTAATTATTGATCGAAAGTTCTTTAATGTATTTTTCATGCTCAGGCGGAAGGCGCAAATTCTTTTGGTCCAAACTATGGTTCAGCGCGTCTAACATTCGGTTTAGTGCACTTGAAAATACGTATTTCTAGTGTTTTAATCTACATAAGCCTCTGTTTACTAAATGATTTTTAATCGCGACCAAACAGGCAATATCAGAGATATCAGATAGATGGGATCATCTGTTCACACGAATTGTTGAAAATTCAAAACTAAACTCTTCACCTCGATGGACTTAAGATGGCGAACATGGAGAATGGTCTAGACAGAGCCTATGAGTTGCGGCGGTTTGAGCAACACATAACTGCAGGCGCGTTGGGCTGTTGTCTCGCTGCTCTCGTTACTTATGTTTTTCTCACGACAGAACCTGCCTCATCTGAAATGACAGCCGCTGAAGCTGGTTTTTCTGGAGTAGAGCCGATCTCAGTTTTTCCAGACTTCGCCTCCATTGATAGCGTTGATGTCAAGAAGCAGCAATTTTTTGATTTTCTTGAAGACTATGTGATGGCGGAAAATGAAAACATCGCCAAGACCAGAAGAGAGCTGGGTTCCTACTTAGACATTGCCAATAGTGGCCTAGATTTTAGTCAACGCGAGCGCAGGTGGATTCTGCAGCTTGCCGAACATTATGATCTCGACACTGCGACACTCAGCGACCGCGAAATTACCAATGAGCTGTACAAGCGCGTCGACAAGGTACCGGTTTCTCTGGCCCTAGCTCAAGCCGCAAACGAGTCGGCCTGGGGCACTTCTCGATTTGCCCGCGAGGGCAACAACATATTTGGGCAATGGTGCTACGAGGAAGGTTGTGGGCTTGTACCGCGGAGACGGCTTGCCGGCGCCACGCACGAGGTGAAGAAATTCGATTCGATTCAGGAATCGGTCAATGCCTATATTAATAATATCAATACCCACCCGTCCTATAGTTATTTGCGGGATTTACGAGCGCGTATGCGCGATCGAAACAGACCCCTGGATCCGTTACGCTTGGCCATAGGGCTGAAGTCCTACTCTCAGCGTGGCGACAACTATGTTGATGAAGTGCAGAATTTGATCGAGCAAAATCAATTGACCGAGCGCGATAAAGGTTAGTCTGGTTTTATCCACTGCAGCGAGTACCAGAAGTAGCGACCGCTGTTGGGCAAGGGCGCCGTGCAGATGTAGCGCCAGCGCCTGCCGCTATATTCTTTGTTGGGGCTAAGCCGCAGTAAACCTGCTGACTTATCTTCCCAGTCCAATGTCAGGGCTTCGCCATCCGCAAAGCAGCCGATCTGATCGAGGTTGTACTCTCCCTGAGTGAATTTCATCAAAGCGCCGGGCGCGCGGGTGATTGTCACCGGCGTAAGCGGGTCAAGCAATTCAACATTGAACGCCAGCGACGCGAACTTTGTGCGTGCGGTTCCCAGGTCCGCGTAGATGCTGGCGAGGGGATAGCGGGGCAGTGCCAGGAAATCGGATTGAAATCCCACGGCGCCGGAGTTTTGCGCGAAACCTACAAACCCTTCTTCCGCCAACATCATTTTCAGCTCAGCGTTAAATTCACCGTAGGGATAGGCAAGGAAACGGTGATTCTGGCCAGTTTCAGCCGTTATGGTGGCTTCTGCAGTGAGCAGCTCTTCGCGCTGACGTGCTAACCACTGCACTTCAGTTTCCTGGTCTTCGTGCTCCAGCATGTAGGGATGGTAGACCATGTGATTGGCAATTACCGCCCCCGCATCTGATAATTCGCGGACCTCGTCCCAGGTCATGTAGTTATTTTGACGCTGATCAATCGGGTCAGTGCTAAGAAACAGGGCAAACGGCATATCGAACTGCTGCAGTATGGGAAAAGCGTTTTCGTAGATCGAGGCGTAGCCGTCATCGAAGGTGATAGCAACCGCACGGTCTGGAAGTGGTGTCTGGTTCCGCAGGTGATCGATCATGATATCTAGGGCTATCACGTGATAATCGTTGTCCCGCAAGTATTCGAGATGCCTGCGAAAGTCCCTAGGGGAAATACTGGTGGAAGGCGGGGTACTGGTCTCCACGTGATGATAGAGCACGATTACGCCGCTCTCAGCGGCAAAGCTAAACGGCGCCCAAGCGCTTGCNGCCAGACAAAGCAGGCAGCACATAATCTGAACCANTCGTGAAGTCNTACCCATCTNGCAATGATAACCTATTTGATTGCAAGGAGCTGAAAATTAGAGAGAATAGCTTGAGGTGAGCACAGTGAAACGGGCCTGTCCTGTATTCTGCCTTCTGGGTATAATGTGGCCCCTCTGTAGCAGCTGGCCCGGGTAAGTGGTCCGAGCAACAGGAGCTACACTCGCAAGCAGGAGATTAAATATGTTATTTACGGGCAAGGCGCTTAGCGTCGAGGTATTGCCTTCAGGCGTCGCAAATCTGAAGTTCGACCTGCAAGACTCTTCAGTCAACAAATTCAATCGTCAAACCCTGGAAGAGCTCCGCGAAGCTGTTGCCCAGCTAGCCAGTGCAGACGTGAAAGGGCTGATTTTCAGTAGCGGCAAAAGCGGGTTTATTGTTGGTGCGGACATCACCGAATTCACTGGTATTTTCGCTGAGAGCGAAGCTGAGATTATCGGATGGCTGGTTAACGCCAACGAAGTATTCAATGCGATTGAGGACCTCCCGTTTCCAACAGTATGCGCACTCAACGGCGTGGCGCTAGGTGGTGGTTTTGAACTTGCCGTAGCCACGGACTACCGNGTTGCTACTGCTCAGGCCGTGGTCGGCTTCCCAGAAGTGAAGCTCGGCATCGTGCCNGGTTTCGGTGGTACCGTNAGGTTGCCCAGACTTATCGGTGCTGACAATGCCAACACCTGGATAAGTAGCGGGTCGCACATTAAAACGGGCCAGGCCTTTAAAGAGGGTGCGCTCGATGCAGTTGTTGAGCCCGGTAAATTGTTGGCGGCAGCTGAAGATCTGGTATTGCAGTGCGCTGATGGCAAGCTGGACTATAAAGCTGTGCGGCAACAGAAGGATTCTCCACTGACCCTAGAGCCAATTGAGCTTAACGTGGCATTCGAAACCGCGAAAGGCATGGTGATGGCAAAAGCTGGCCGAAATTATCCGGCACCGGTGGCTGCTGTATCTGTGATGCAAGAAGCGGCAACAATGAATCGAAATGCGGCACTCAAAGTTGAGCATGCTGCATTTGCGAATCTGGCGAAAGGTGAGGTTGCTGCCAATCTGGTGCAAATGTTCCTCAATGACCAGCATTTGGGCGGCATGGCCAAGAAAGCCGCTAAGGCAGCGCGCGAAATCAATACTGCTGCTGTGCTGGGTGCCGGCATAATGGGAGGCGGCATCGCCTACCAGTCTGCTTTGAGAGGCACGTCAATCATTATGAAGGATGTGCGCCAGGAAGGTATCGACCTCGGTATGTCTGAATCTCGCAAACTGCTGGAAAAACGCGTTAGTCGTGGCAAGTTAGANACCAACGGCATGATAACGGCGCTGTCAAAAATTNCCCCGACGCTNGATTACACNGATTTCGGCGACGTTGATTTCGTTGTTGAAGCGGTGGTAGAGAATCAGGAGGTAAAGAAGTTTGTATTGCAGGAACTTGAAGGCCTGGTAAGTGAGGACACAATCATCGCCACCAATACTTCGACGATTTCTGTGGATGAGTTGGCCTCAGTGCTGAAGCGCCCCGAGAACTTCTGCGGCATGCACTTTTTTAANCCGGTACCGGTGATGCCTCTNGTNGAGGTGATNCGCGGCGAGCACAGCNCCGAAGCCACTATCGCCACGACTGTGGCTTATGCNAAGAAGCTTGGCAAGACACCGATTGTGGTGAANAACTGCCCNGGATTTCTGGTTAATCGCGTGCTGTTTCCCTACTTTGGGGCATTCGCACAATTAATACATGATGGCGCTGACTTTCGTCANATCGACAAAGCCATGGAGCGTTTTGGCTGGCCCATGGGNCCTGCCTACCTGATGGATGTGGTCGGTATTGATACCGGCGTTCACGCGCAAGCAGTCATGGCAGCTGGTTTTGATCGCATGCAGCAGAGTTTCGATAGTGTAGTTGAAAAACTGTACGAGAAAGGTGANATNGGTCAGAAAAGCGGAAAGGGCTTCTATNTATATCAACCCGACAGGAAAGGTAAACCNAAGAAGCTANCTAATCCGGATATTGACGCCTTGATCGGCTCGGTNCAGAGCCAGNAACGTGACTTTGAAAATCAGGAAATCGTAGATCGAATGATGGTCGCGATGTGCATGGAGACAGTGCGCTGTCTCGACGACAATATCGTGGGCTCCGCGATAGAAGCAGACATGGGGTTGGCGCTGGGTATCGGCTTTCCTGCCTTCCGTGGTGGCGCCCTGCGCTATATTGACAGCATGGGCGTAGACACATTCTGCGAACTGGCAGACCGCTATGCTGNACTTGGNGAAATGTATCAACCCACTGAACAACTGCGGGAGCGCGCCAAGGCGGGCACCCCTTTTTACCCGTAACCTGAGGAGATCACCATGAGCTTGCAAGCCAGAGATGCGGTCATCGTTGATGGAATTCGAACCCCCATGGCGCGCTCCAAAGCAGGGGCATTCAGAAACGTGCGGGCAGAAGAGCTGTCTGCTGCCCTGATTAATGCGCTGTTCACACGTAATCCCGACCTAGACCCATCCGAAGTCGAAGACGTAATCTGGGGTTGCGTCAACCAGACCCTGGAGCAGGGTTGGAACTTGGCGCGTAATGCAGCGCTGATGTCGGTATTACCTCACTCAACCTGTGCCCAGACGGTTAACAGGCTGTGTGGTTCATCCATGTCTGCGTTGCACACTGCCGCCACCGCTATTCAATCCGATAATGGTGATCAGTTCATCGTTGGTGGGGTAGAACATATGGGCCATGTTGGGATGACTTATGGTATCGATCCCAATCCGAAGGCATCAAAACACATCGCCAAGGCGTCGTGGATGATGGGCGTAACCGCAGAAGTACTCTCCAAGATGCACGGTATCGGCAGGGAGCAGCAAGATGCCTTCGCAGTCCGCTCGCATCAACTTGCCGAGCGGGCGCGACTTAATGGCGGTTTCGCCAACGAGATAGTGCCAATTGAGGGTCACAATGCCGACGGTTTCAAAGTTCTGATAGAGGAAGATGAGACAATCCGTCCGGATACCACCATGGAAGGCCTAGCTCAGCTGCGGCCGGTATTCGACCCTGCTAATGGCACTGTTACGGCCGGCACATCGTCGCAGATCTCCGACGGCGCCTCGGCCATGCTATTGATGTCAGCCGAAAAGGCCCAGGCCATGAGCTTGAATATTCGGGCCAAGGTTCGGTCTATTGGTTATGCCGGAGTTGATCCTTCTATAATGGGATACGGTCCGGTGCCAGCTTCACAGAAAGCCCTAAATAGAGCCGGCCTGAAAATGGATGATATCGAATGCGTGGAATTGAATGAGGCCTTTGCGGCGCAGTCACTGCCGGTCCTGAAAGATCTCAATCTGCTGGATGTCGCCGATGACAAGGTGAACCTGCGCGGTGGCGCCATCGCGCTTGGCCATCCGCTTGGATGTTCGGGTACCCGGATCACNACAACCCTGTTGAATAATATGGAACATCATGACGTGACCCTGGGTCTGGCGACCATGTGTATCGGTCTGGGTCAGGGTATCGCAACCGTGCTGGAACGGGTTTAACGACCTGCAGGGGGATAGTTTTGAGCACGGTCGATAGGGGGCGCTTTCAGCTGAATCGCAGCCGCAAGAACTTGCGGCGTGATGTTGGCCGTGCGGTTGCTGATTTCAATATGATTGCAGACGGTGACCTGATAATGGTGTGCCTGTCCGGCGGCAAGGACTCGTATACCTTGTTGGATATTCTGACAAACCTGCAGCGTCATGCCCCTATTACATTTGAATTGCACGCCGTTAATCTTGATCAAAAGCAGCCCGGCTTTCCGGAACTTGTATTGCCCGCTTACTTGGACAATCTCGGAGTCTCCTACAAAATCCTGGAACAGGACACCTATTCGATTGTGACGGACAAGGTGGAAGAGGGGAAGACTTACTGCGGGCTCTGTTCGCGCTTGCGCAGGGGCATCCTTTATAACTATGCTGAAACAATAGGGGCTAACAAGATTGCCCTGGGTCATCATCGTGACGACATCATCGAAACGTTGTTTCTTAATATGTTTTATGGCGGAAAGCTGAAGGCAATGCCGCCCAAGCTACTGAGCGATGACAGGCGCAACATAGTTATTAGGCCTTTGGCTTACTGCAAGGAAGCGGAAATTGAACGCTACGCGGCGCTCGCAGATTTTCCGATTATTCCCTGTAACCTGTGCGGCTCACAGGACAACCTGCAGCGGCAGGCGATCAAATTGATGCTTCAGCAATGGAACAAGCAGTTTCCGGGGCGCGTCGAGACTATTTTTCGATCGATCTGCAATGTTGCGCCCAGCCAGCTGGCTGATACGAAGCTGTTTGATTTTGTGGGCCTGGAGGCTGGGCGTCGCGAAAAATCTGCAGAACTCGAGCTGATTGAAGTGGTTTAGTATTCGCTGTAACTGTTTACCCGCTCCCATCACTCGTATTCACACAATTCAGCTGCAGATTGCCGGGTTTGTGCAAGCGGGCCCGCTGNCGCCGGCCTAATTGCCAAGTCAGAAAACGCTATTCACGAAGATCTATTATGGAAATTCCTTACACTGAATTGTCTGGTGATGCCCTGCGTGGCGTGATCGAAGAGTTTATCTCCCGTGAAGGCACAGACTACGGGCACCAGGAATTTGGCCTGGATAAAAAGATCGCGGCGGTGATGAGGCAGCTTCAGGCCAGAGAGATTATCCTGACCTTCGACGCTGAGACTGAGAGTTGTAACCTGTTGCGGNTCAAATAAGAGAGTCGTCGAATCTGACATGTGCCGCCCGGAATAACGAGCGAGGGTTTTGAACATGATAGGTGGAGCAGGCTCATAGACTTCGGGAAGTTATCCACCATGCTGCAGTGTGACCGGGTTAAAAAGGTTTGGGTGAGGCTGGGTTGACAGTTTATTCTTGCTTCGTTTTTTGCTGCGCTGCGCTGGGTGTGAAGCGTTTCGCTGACTGGGTGCATAGGTTAGTATCTCTCCCTCGTGACAGCGACACTACTGGCATTTGCTTATAACTTGGTATGACAAAAGACCCAGATAATATAACAGGCGAGCGACACGATTCTGAAACAGAATTAGATGCGAGCGGCTTGTATTGCCCTGAGCCAGTGATGCTATTGCACAACAAGATTCGTGATATCGCCGAAGGCGATCTGCTGCGAGTTATCGCCACCGACCCGTCCACTGAAAGAGACATCCCCAAGTTTTGCCTGTTCCTGGGGCATGAACTTTTGGATACTGGCCAAGATGGGGATAGATATATTTTTCTCATCAAGAAGAAAGCTGAAACATAGGCCATGTCCTTGCCACAGCTTAGTCGGCCCGTTTACCTGCTTGATGCGTCAATCTATATCTTCCAAGCGCATTTTTCCCCGTACATTGAATGCTTTGATCGCCAGGGCGGTGACCTGAGCGCTGTCTATGGTTTTACGCAATTCTTGCTGCAGTTTTTACGACGAGCACAACCGCGGTATGCGGCCGTCGCACACGATGAGAGCCTTTTCTGCGGATTCAGGCATTCACTGTGCCCAAACTATAAGTCCAATCGCGAACTGCCTGATGACAATCTGGCGATGCAGCTGCAGGCCTGCGCAACGCTTTGTGAGATTTTTGGACTGGCAGCGTTTGGCAGCAAAGTTTACGAAGCAGACGATATTATTGGCACCCTTTCCAGAAGAGTGCGGGTACATGAACAGAGTCAGCCGGGCACTGCATCGTCTTGCCAACTTCACATAGTGTCGAAAGACAAGGATCTGGCCCAGCTCTTGAAAGCTGAGGAGGACTGTCTGTGGGAGTTCAGCAGTAACCAACGCCGATTTCGCGCGAGTATTATAGAAGAATATGGCGTGTCCCCGGAACAAATTCCTGATTATCTTGGCCTCACCGGGGATGCGGTTGATTGCATCAGCGGGGTGCCTGGCGTTGGTGCCGTGAAGGCTAGGGAACTGCTGCAGAATTTTCGGGACATGGATGAGATCTACGACAATCTTCATACTGTTGCGCAGCTCAAGCTGCGCGGTGCTAAACGGCTCGCGGATCAGTTGGAAGCCCATCGCGACTTGGCTGAGTTAAGCCGCACCCTGGCGACTATAGTGTGTGAAGTCGATGACCAGGCTGAGGAGTTTGGCCGGGTTGAGCTGGCGGATCTTGAAGTAGGAGTGCTGGATGTCGATGAATTTCGCAGTTTTCTGGTGGAATATGGATTTGTTTCGGATGTGAGTGAACGCATGGTGAGCCAGGCATTGCGGCTTGCGGAATCATAAAGGTAGCCTTGACACTGTATGCGATTAATTGCTGACCAAAACATACCGCTGCTTTCGGAATTGTTAGCCGAACACGTTGAGCTTGTGCTGGTTAATGGTCGCGAAATGAGTCCATCTGTTGTTAAAGACGCAGATGCGCTGCTTGTGCGATCCATCACCAGGGTAGATGCGCAGCTGTTAGAGAATTCGCGGGTTAGCTTCGTTGGAACAGCGACCGCCGGCGTAGATCACATCGATAGAGATTGGTTGGCGACCCGCGGTATAGGACTCGCTAGCGCAGCGGGCGCCAATGCCAGCGCTGTTGCTGACTATGTTATGGCCGCATTGAGCAATTACATGCTTGCCGAACAGGCTGACCCTGCAGCGCTTCGCTGCGGTGTAATTGGTGTCGGTCATGTCGGCTCAGAAGTCGCCCGCAGAATGTCCGCACTGGGTTGTGATGTTAGTCTCTGCGATCCGCCGCGCAAACAGTCAGGGGATGTGGATGCCCAGAAATTTGTCCCATTGGGCCTGTTAGGCGAATGCGACATTGTGTCGGTGCACGTGCCCTTTGTCTCAAAAGGTGAACACCAGACTGGGGAGCTAATTAGCGGCAGTTTTTTAGCATCGCTGCCGCCAAAAGCGATGTGCATTAACTCTTCAAGGGGGGAAGTGCTAGATGAAGGCGGTGCCATTGATGCCATGAATATAAGGCCAGACCTCAAGCTGGTGCTGGACGTATTCCAACATGAGCCAAGCGCTAATCAGCAGTTGGTTGCGTTGGCCTCGCTTGCGACGCCCCACATTGCTGGGTACAGCTCGAGGGCGAAATCAACAGCAGCCCGCCAGGTGGTCATGGCGCTGGCTGCGTATTTCAAGCTGCAGGTCTCTGCGTCACAGCAAGCTGCCGCTGAAGCTCTACCGGTTCACTCTGCGCCTGAATTGGCGCTCAAAGCGGGGCAAAATCCGTGGCAGCTGCCGGCAGTCTGCTTCGACATAGACTCAGTGAGTCAGGCCTTCAAGCAATCAGTTGCCCTTAGCGGGGGGCAGAGTGCTTTCGATCTCATGCGCAAGGATCTGGCGACTCGCATTGAATTTTNGCAGCGAGAGATTGGNGTTGAAGCCGGCAGTAAGGAGGCAGAGCTTGTNAGCGCGCTTGGTTTTACTGTGACCAGCAATCGCTGAGCGTGGGCAGTCTAGAGGTTGGGGACTTGATTCCAGACGCTAAATGTTGANGTCAGAGTCGATGCTGATCCAGCACGTGAGCTACCCTCGACATCGCTTGCTGTAATTCATCAGCCCGCGGCAGAAACACAATGCGNAAGTGCTGGGTGTCCTGGATGTTAAAGGNACTCCCTTGCACTAACAGGATTTTCTCCTGCTCCAGAATATCCAGGACCAATTTAACGTCGTCTTCGATCTTGAAATGGGTTGGATCAAGCCGCGGGAAAAGGTAGATCGCGCCTTTGGGTTTGACGCAGCTCACGCCGGGAATCGCCGTCAGTAAGTCATAGGTGGTATCACGTTGTTCCAGTAGTCGCCCACCCGGCAGGATCAACTCGTTGATACTCTGATAACCACCTAGTGCTGTTTGAATGGCGAACTGTGCGGGCACGTTGGCACACAGTCGCATATTGCTCAGAATCTCCAGGCCTTCGAGATAGCTGGTAGCAGCTTGTTTGGCGCCGCTTATCACCATCCATCCTGAACGAAAACCCGCCAGTCGATAGGCTTTCGAGAGNCCATTAAAGCTCACAACCAGNAGGTCCTCACACAGTGAGGCGACCGGTATGTGTTTCGCTTCATCATAGAGAATCTTGCTNTAGATCTCGTCGGCAAACAGGATGAGCTGGTGCTGTCTGGCCAGCTCAATGAGCTCGAGTAGCAACTCCTTGCTGTAGACGGCNCCAGTCGGGTTGTTGGGGTTGATGATAACCAGNGCTTTGGTGCTAGGCGAGATTTTGGCGGCAANGTCCTTAACTGAAGGAAACCAGTCTGCNTGCTCATCACACAGGTAATGGACCGGTGTGCCGCCGCTGAGACTGACGGCAGCAGTCCACAAGGGATAATCCGGCGCTGGTATCAGTACCTCATCCCCATCGTTGACTAACGCTTGCATCGCCATGGTGATGAGTTCGCTGACACCGTTACCCAAGTAGACATCTTCNATCTCAACATCAGGGACTCGGAGGCGCTGACATTCTTGCATCACGGCTTTGCGGGCAGAATAGAGCCCTTTGGAATCGCAATATCCCTGTGCGGCAGACAGGTTATGGATCACATCATAGAGGATTTCATCCGGGGCGTTGAAGCCGAAGGGGGCAGGGTTGCCAATATTAAGCTTCAGGATCTGATGGCCGTCCTCTTCCAGGCGCTTGGCTTCTTCCAGCACTGGCCCGCGAATGTCATAACAGACATTGCTTAGCTTGTCGGATTGCGAGATAGCCTTGCTATAGGCGGCTGGTAGTGTTTTGGCGTGATCCATGAGTCACGAAATTCCGTTAACCGTTATCGAATAAGAGTATTCTGCCTGATTTTTGAGTAACATCCCTACTAATAAATGCTTTTGCTTCGCATTGCGGATCATCTGGAGATGCACTTTGGCAGGTGGATAATAGGATCATAGCGACCCCTAAGGTGAGCACAAGTTACTCCAAATTAGTCGGAACCAACTAGAGAAAAATTAAGCCGTAGTCGGCTTAAGAGACCCAACTCGCCATGGCTCCTTTCAGACTGCCGCTTTGTTAGACTCAGTTATAGAGCAGCTCTATTACACAAAGGAAATATCATTATGAACAATAATAGCGCTGAAGAGCTGAATCAGGCCAATGATGATGAATCGGTTCAAGGCCAGGCTATGACCGAAGCTGAATGGCGCAAGGAACTGGATCCTGAGCAATACCATGTGCTCAGAGAGAGAGGGACTGAACGGGCTTTTACGG
>NYWC01000049.1 GCA_002684935.1 Gammaproteobacteria bacterium | reverse complement strand
CGGTTTATCGTGGCTACAAAGGTAATGCGAGCAGCCCGGACGCGGAATTAGTAGGGTACCTGTTCGAAACACCTGACTATCCGCCCGAAGAGGTGGGATACAGTGCGCCAATCAATGTGCTGGTTGGCATTGAGTTGGATGGCACGCTCACCGGTATCGAGGTGCTGCACTACATCGAATCGTATAAGAGTATTCGTGGCGACTTCATTAACAGTGAATATTTTCCACAGCAGTTCTCTCGCAAAAATATCGTCGAAGATTTTCGGGTAGGTCGTGATATAGACGGAATCTCCCGCGCTACTATCACCAGTTGGGCTGTGGCCCGTGGCGTGCGTGATTCGGCCCGCCGAGTCGCGCTCGCCTATTTGGCGGACTCTGAATATGTCGCAGCCACCAGCGGTGACGCCATGGCCCTGAAGGTCTATGAAGAGCAAAGCTGGGACGACATGATTGGTAGCGGCCTAGTGCAGGAAATGTTGGTAGTGCAGCCCGATGGCACGGAACTGGAGCTTTCCCTGGCCTTTATGGGGCATGATGGATTGGGAGAGCTCCTCATCGGAGAGGATGACTATTCGACCGCAGATCGCGATGCCAGCAACCGTTCTCGGGAAGGACGTATGCTGCTCGTTGGCATCGATGGCAATTCCTCGCAGCCGTTTCGCCAGGAACGCCTGGCTATAAAGCAGGGAGAGGAAGTCTTCCCAGTGGAGCGGCCCCGTTTCGTTTATGCCGGTAGTGCGGACGAGGGCAAGATTGCTGGCAATACGCGTTTCGCCGGCGCGATTGTGCTGATGCCGGAACTGGATCTTACGCAGCCATTCTCAGTGCTGTATAGCACAGAAGGGGTGGTGGGTGAGTTTGGTGGCATTCACGAAATGGCTTACCGAGTGCCTCCACTGGCCCTGGCACTGTCCGAGGGAGGGACTATCCCTCCCGACCTGCTCCCAGAGCCAGATGAAGATTCGCCGCGGTTCCAGTATCCAGACGAGACCGTGTGGTCAGAATTATTGGACAGCGCACCGGTGTCTGAGGTGATTGCGGTCATACTTATTTGCGCATTGGTCATGACCGCGTTCCTTCGCAAGAGAGCGGCCTTTCGCTGGGCTGCATTGACCGTCACCCTGTTTTATCTGGGGTGGATGGATGGCGGTTTCGTTTCGGTTTCCCATATCACTAACGGCATCAAGCTTGGTCCCTCGCTGTTCCTGAATGANCTNCCTCTGTTGATCATNATNGTGTTTACCGTGGTCACGGCCTTACTGTGGGGTAGAATATTCTGTTCGTCGCTGTGTCCCTTCGGTGCCTTACAAGACTTCATCACTCGCATCGTGCCCAAGCGCATGCAGTACCAAGTACCGCGGTCCATTCATGATGTCGCGATTTACCTGAAGTATGCCATCCTTGCGTTCCTCGTGGTGATGGCTATCGCCTATGCCGATCTTAGTTTATTTCAGTATTTCGAACCGTTTGGCACCGTGTTTTATATCTCTCGCTCCATGGTGCTGTGGGGGATTGCCGCAGTATTCCTGCTTGGCGCGCTGNTTATCCCCAGATTCTATTGTCGCTANGCCTGTCCGCTAGGTGCGGCTCTTGGTGTAGTATCACTNGTGTCTCCGTGGCGCATCAAGCGTGTGCCTCAGTGCGATGTCTGCAAGGTGTGTGANCAAGCCTGTCCCACCGGCGCTATTCGCGGCCCGAAAATCGACTTTAAAGAATGCGTGCGCTGCGACATCTGCGATTACAAACTGATCGCAAAAGCGGGTGTGTGCAAACATGATATTGAGACTATCAAAGTCAGGGTAAAAAACTGGGGCGCGGCCACCGCGTAACAAGTTACCTTGAATGCAATGCGTACTGAACTGTTGTTGAGTTTTCCTTCTGCTTAACTAATCTCACACAGATTGGTTCTGCTGATTGCGGTCTGCCGATAAATTCGATAGCTTGTCTGCCGTCGCCATCGCCATCACAGAAAGAACCAGAATCAGGAATCATGANAAAAATAAAACCGGGTAAGAAATTAAAAAACANTGATCAACCCTGCCAGGCAGAACTGGCGGACAAGTTTGTCTGTTACCAGCANTCGGTGCAAGAGCCTGACCACGAAATTGAAGTGTTCGACCAAATCTACCGTGAAGCCTTCAAGTCTAAAGCGCTTACTCTACGTGAAGATTTCTGNGGCACCTTTGCGGTCTCCTGTGAATGGGTCAAATCTGATAAGTATCGAAAGGCACTTGGTATCGATATCTGTCCCGACACGCTGCAGTGGGGCGTGGAAAATAACCTCGGCAAGCTCAAACCGAAAGTGGCTGAGCGGGTTGAAGTGCTGGAGCAGGATGTACGGACCAAGACCACGCCTCAGGTTGATATATTGGCAGCGCAGAATTTCTCGTTCTGGATTTTCAAGACCCGAGAAGAGGTGGTGAACTATTTCAGGATTGCTTACGAAAACCTGAACCATAAAGGCATCATGATCATGGACATGATGGGAGGCAAGGAATGTTATGCCTCTGATGTCACTGATAAGCGCACTATTGTAAAGGGCAAGAAAGGATTCAAGTATCACTGGGAGCAGGCCTACTTTAATCCTGTTAACGCAGATTGCTCGTTCTACATTCATTTCAAGTTNGGCGATGGCAGCAAGATCGAAAAAGCCTTCGAGTATCACTGGCGCTTCTGGACTATTGCTGAGGTCAGGGAAATGCTGGCGGAAGCGGGATTTTCAAAGAGCCTGGTGTACTGGGACGTTGCGGATGAAGATGAGGATGCCGACTGGCAATCGGTGGATGAAGCGCCAAATGATGACAGTTGGTTGAGCTACGTGGTTGGCATCAAGTAGTCGCTGGCTTTAAAGCAGGCACCAGCAGACAAGACAAATCTTCAGGCTCCAAATGTGATCGGTACCAATGGGGCTAATGAAAGGACTCATCCCCGCTAGAATCAAAGGCGTANGCTTCACCGCCAATCAGCACTTCCAGGGTATTATCAATCTGTTCTTCGGAGAGACCGATCATCTCGTCGTAGGGACTCTGGTGCCTCAGCACCATTTTTCCGATCACCAAGCCTTTAAATTTTGCTTGCAGAGATAACTTGTTGAAAGATTTCAGGAAGTCGCCCTTGTCATCGGTAACATAGCGCTCTTCGCTATCCAGAATTACTGAGACCAGGTAGAGACTCCGATCATGGCAATGCAGCACGACTTTCTCAATGAAGCTACGTTTACGCAGTTCGGATAGTTTAATTTTCATTCTGCGATATCTTGATNTGATCTGTGAACGATTTACGTGCCAAGAAGTCACTTGGACTTGTCCAGATTCCAAAAAATAGTATTTCTGACGCGGTAACCTCCAAGAGTTCACCATAGCCGATTCAGTACTTTCTGCCTTAAGTATTTCTCGATTGCCTTAGTCACCGAGCTGCCTGGCGTGTTCATAAAGGCGATCCACCAGTTTGCTAGGAGCCTCGGTTTCTTCCGCGTTGAAACAGTTCAGCAGTTCTTTCTCCATGTCGTAAGCAATTGGNACAATCTCATCGTAGATGGATTGGCCGGTCTTGGAGTGTTTGAGCATTGAGCGCCGTTTATCTGCAGGATTTATCTCCCGGTTTAGCAAATTTCGATTGAGCAGCTTGCTGATGGCGCGACTTAGGATCGATTTCTCGATTCGGGTTTTGTTGGAAACTTCGTCGGCTGAGATGTCCAGGTATTCCGCCAGCACCGCCATGATGCGCCACTCGGTGACGGAGATCGCGAACTCGTCACCATAGGTCTCGGCGATGCGCCCACTCACCCGCTTGGACAGAATTGACAAGCGGTAGGTCAGGTAGCGCTCCAGGGTGAGTATGCGGNGNTCGGTATTCTTTTTAGTCATTGATTTCATCGGGCACCGTATCCAATACTGATCGCAGCAGTGGTTCCTGCTGCCTTNCAGAGGTACGAATGCTTGAAATTCTGAATGAAGAGGAAGCGAAGACACCGTTTCTGCCGTTTGGTGATGAGGTGCGTATCACAATGCAGGACGAGACTGGTCGCAATATCTTTGGTGATATCTGCCAGACATTGCAGCAGTATCAAAGCTCATANAGTTAGTNGCAGGCTTGCTCGCGCAGTCATTAACTGCTTAGCGATCGATACCACCCATGGAATGGAACTTGGTTTCGAAGAAATCCACGATGCCTTCCTTGCCGCCCTCTGAACCGATGCCGGATTGNTTCCAGCCTCCAAACGGTGCCACATCTGTAGAGAACACGCCGGAGTTGGAGCAGACAATGCCGTACTCTAACGCCTCCGCAACGCGCATGACGCGCCCCACATCCCGGGAAAAGAAATAGGCAGCCAGGCCGTAGTCAGTCGCGTTGGCCTTGCTGATGACTTCTTCTTCACTGCTAAAAGTCTGGACAGCGGCAATTGGGCCGAAAATCTCACTTGAGACCAGTTCCATATCATCGCTCACTGAGTCCATTAGAGTAGGNTGGAAAAANAGGCCGCCCAGTTCGTGCCGGCTGCCGCCGAGCAGTACCTGTGCACCCTTGGCTGTGGCATCAGCCAACAGGCGTTCCATCTTGCTTACCGCCTGCTCATTGATCATTGGGCCAATCACCGCGCCGTCTTCGAAACCCTCAGCGACTTTCATTGNGGCAATAGCTTCTCTTAGTCTGGCGGTGAATTTCTCTGCTATTGCTTCCTGTACATAGATTCGATTGGTGCAGACACAGGTCTGGCCGCAATTACGAAATTTGGTCGCAACACAATGGGTGACAGCTTCATCGAGATCGGCATCATCGAATACGATAAATGGTGCGTTGCCGCCAAGCTCCAGCGAAACCTTCTTAACCGAGCTCGCACACTGACGCATCAGCAGTTTNCCCACTGCCGTTGAGCCAGTAAAAGTAAACTTCGCAACCCTCGGGTGTTGAGTGAGCACCTNGCCAATGCCCTGGCTGTCACTTCCTGCNACCACGTTNAGTACGCCAGCNGGNATGCCGGCTCGCTGCGCCANTTCGCACAAGGCCAGTGCCGACAGGGGCGTGCCCGGNTCTGGCTTGATGACAATGGTGCAACCGGCTGCNAGCGCCGGTGCNGCTTTTCGNGTGATCATGGCGTTAGGGAAATTCCAGGGCGTTATNGCACCGACCACGCCAATCGGTTGTTTATAGGTCTGCAAGCGGCGTTCAGGTGAAATGGTTGGGATAGTATCGCCGCAAACTCGCTTGCCTTCTTCGGCATAGAACTCAATGAAGTTGGCACCGTATTTGATCTCGCCAATGGCTTCCGCCAAAGGTTTACCCTGTTCCCAGGTCATCAAGGCNCCAAGATCTTCGGCATTTTCCAGGATCAGNTCGTGCCAGCGCCGCAATATTGCCCCGCGCTCTTTAGCAGTGACTTTTTTCCAACTGGCAAAGCTTCGATGTGCNGCTTCAACAGCGCGTTCGGCATCCTGTCGAGTGCCATCGGCAACCGTTGCGATGGTCTCTGAATTCGCAGGATTCAGGACCGCGAGCGTGCTAGTGCCGCTTACCCATTCGCCGTCGATGAAGTTGGCTGACTTGATNAGACTTGAATCACTAAACGACGGCATGCTGGTTGTCCTGACTATAAATTTGCTACGGCGTCACTGTCGACGTTGTGATTTGTACCTGACTATTGGTTACTAGGCAAAGAGCCTGTAATAGGCATACACCGCCATCAACAGGAACAGGCTGACAATGCTGACGATGCTCCAGATGCGAATCAACTGGCTGGGCTGCTTTCCCCGGGGGATTTCGTCGCTATAGATTGCTAGATGATTAAGTAGCGCCAGAAACGGTCCAATGATAAAGACAATCACCGACGTCATATCCATAAATGTGGCGAATGACTGCAGCAGCAGCCAGATCACCAGCAGCGCCGCGAGACTGAGAACAACCAGTACAATATTGTAGAAGCGATCCGTATACCAGTGCGGCCCGGGAAACGATTCACCGCCAATNGCCAGCGCCATGCGAGTCATGCCGTCGGTTACCGTGAGCGCGGTAGACAGCATCACACAAAGCGCGGTGATGGCCATGATGTAATAGCTCCAGTCGCCCATGATAGAGGTGTAGACCTCCAGTAGCCTGCGCGCGAAGCCGGCGTTGTCAGGCGGCATCTCCACACCGCTTTCAAAAAGTACTGCGGTGCCCAGAAACAGGAAGAAGATCGCCAGCACACAACTGGTAATGTAACCCACATTGAAATCGAAGCGGGATTCTTCCTTGGTTGCACGCCTGCCTTCGCCTTCNGCCCGGGCAACAGTCCAGAGAGATTGTAAAATCGAGGCATCGGTAGGAGAGGGCATNAAGCCAACCAGTGCCACGATAAAAAGTACTGTGGGAACATCAAANGTGGGNAGCGCGAAAGCGCTCAGGGACCAGTCCAGGCGATTTATCACCAAAAGCATGCAGAGCATGGTCAGGATNGTAAATCCGACCACGANAGCTTTGATGACTCGTTCAAGCACCTTGTAGTGCCCGGTCATCAGTAGAACCGTCACCAGCACCAGCAGAATGAATACGCTCATTATTGGTCCACTTTGAAAACCCAGGACCACTTGCAGCAGCCCGGAGGTGAACAGGGAAACCGCAGCAATGATGAACACCATGCTGAAAATCTGGCTGATAGAAAACAGNCCAAACACGAACCAGCCGCGTTCGCGGTAATTGACTANCANGTTCTTCCCCGTGGCTGCAGCGTATTCACCACCAAAGCGCAGACCGGGATATTTCATCAGGCAGGCGAAGATCACTACCAATACCATGCTTAGGCCAAAATCAGCACCAGCACGGGTCGCTTGCACCAGGTGCGAGACGCCAACGGCAACGGCTGCATACAGCAGGCCCGGGCCCAGAGCGGTGAGTGCATCTTTAAGATTGAGATTTTTCAATTGCTGGAATCAATTTATAAACGAGACGTCGAGGCTTGTCATTATTGTAGTTTTTCATTGAGGAATGAGTGCTCGTCTTGAAAATCATGTTAGAGGTGGCGTCAAACGGGGTCAAGCTTTACATTACCTGCTTGCTTTAAAAGGAAAANTTATGCACTTTCACTGTCCGAAGAACGAAATAACCTAGACCAAATTCTATTTGTGAGTACCCGGATGAATATTTCCCAAGCCGACGCTGAAGAAGTCGCACAGCAACTCGAACAGGCCGAACAGAGCCAGACCCAGATTGGGCATGTTTCCAGAAAATTTCCCAAGATGGATATGGCGGACGCCTATGCTATCCAGCGGGCCTGGGTGGCCCTCAAGTTTGCCGCTGGCCACAAACTGATAGGCTGGAAGATTGGACTTACCTCGCGAGCGATGCAGCGCGCTGCCGGCATCTCTGAACCGGACTACGGGCAACTGCTGGACAGCATGATTGCTGCCTCGGGTGCCAGACTTGATAGCTTGAAGTTCATTGTGCCGCGGCTCGAAACTGAACTGGCGTTCAAACTCAAGTCTGCGCTTAAGGGGCCAGACTGCAGCCAGACCGATGTGCTATCGGCGACAGAATGGGTGATACCGGCATTAGAGTTGATTGATGCCCGCATAGAAATTAAGGACAAAGAATCCGGTGAGCGGCGCAAGGTATTGGACACGATTTCGGATAACGCTGCCAATGCGGCAGTTATCCTCGGCGGTACGCCGGTGCGACCAGATGCCCTGGATCTGGCCAGGGTCAGCGCCACCCTGAGTCGCAACGAGGTGATTGAGGATTCCGGCGTGGCAGCGGCGGTACTTGGTCATCCAGCCCGGGGGGTAGCCTGGCTGGCCAACAAGATTGCGGCCCATGGCGAGCAGCTTGAAGCTGGCGCCCTGGTATTGAGCGGCTCCTTTACCAGTCCGGTAGCGGCGCGACCCGGCGACACGTTCTATGCAAACTACGGCGAGCTCGGTGTCATTACGATCGGATTCGATTGATGTCTGATGCGCTGATAAACAAGTCTATTCAGCCACCATTGGCGCAAGAGGCGAGCCTAATTGGCGCCTGGCTGAACTTGGCTTCTCCGCTGGTTGCCGAGGCGGTTGCGGCAATTGGCTTCGACTGGCTATTGATTGATGCCGAGCACGGCCCTAATGATGTGCCTTCTGTATTGGCCCAGCTTCAAGCAGTAGGTGCCTATCCCGCTGCTCCTGTCGTGCGGATTCCGAATCACGATGCCGCTCTAATCAAGCGCTACCTGGATATAGGAGCCCACAACCTGTTGGTGCCCATGGTTGATACTGCTGAGCAGGCAACTGCAATTGTGCAGGCGAGTCGCTACCCGACTGCAGGCATACGCGGCGTTGGTGCGGGTTTGGCCCGGGCTTCCTGTTGGTCGCTTAACAGTTCTTACCTGGAATCTGCGGACACAAGTGTGCGTGTTATTGCGCAGATAGAGACCGAGCGGGGCTTGCAGAATCTGAAAGAGATAATGAGAGTTGATGGCATTGATGCGGTGTTCTTCGGGCCCGCAGACATCGCTGCATCGAAGGGTATGTTGGGCAAAGCGGGTGATTCCGCGGTTCAGCAAGCAGTACTGGAGGGGATAGAAACCGCCAGTGCTGCAAACATGTCAAGCGGGGTATTCGCAGGCGATAAGGCGTTCCTGAAGCAATGTGAAAGCGCCGGCGCACGATTGCTTGGGGTGACATCAGACGTCAGTTTGCTAGTTTCAAACGGCAAGCGAGTGCTGTCCGAGTATCGGAGTTGATCCTGTCAGGAATTTTCAATTCATTCAGGAATTGCTTAAGTGGCCGAACTACTGTCTGGCCGCATTGAATACCCGCATTAAACCCAGCAAGTGATCCAGAGACGGCGTGGCTATCCCGGCCAGGCGCGCGATTTCCTGTGGCGCTTCCAACAATGCACTGATCTCCAGCTGACGACCAGCCTCAGCATCTTGCAGCATCGAAGTCTTGAAGGCACCGAGCTTGCGGGTGATGGCGTGGCGATCATCCGGTGACTGGGAGATGTGGCAGCCTATAGCTGAACCGATTTCAGCAGCCTCGTCCATAATGGCGGAAGCAAAAGCACGGGCGCTAGGATCATCCAGAATCAGGTCACAGGTGGCACCAGTCAGTGCCGAGATAGGATTCATGGTCATATTGCCCCACAGCTTATACCAGATGTCATAGCGAATACTCTCGGCTATAGTGACAGCGAAGCCGGCTGTAGCCAGTGCATCGTGTACCTGCTGGATTCGAGCCGTATCAATTTCTGTGACTGCGCCGATGATCAGGCCGTTACCCATGACGTGACGCACGCTGCCTGGTTGTTCAACTAAACATGACGCATGGACCACGCCACCAACTACCTGCTCCACCGGCAAATACTCGGCGCATTTGCCTTCGGGGTCCACCGAGCGCAGCGGTTGCCGCGCCAATTCACCATCAGCGGTTTCAAGGAACCACCAGGGCACACCATTCATTGCCGGTAAAAGCAGGGAATTCGAATCGATCATACCGTAGGCCGATTCCGCGGCAGCGGGCAGGTCCTGACCCTTGACGGTGAATATTACGAGGTCCTGGATGTCAAGCGCAGAAGCGTCGTCACTCACCTGTACCCGGGCATTGAGNCTGTCCTCACCGGAACANACTNTAACGCCTGCCGCGCGAATTGCTTCCAGGTTTTTGCCCCGNGCCAGCACGCTGACATTAATGCCGGCCTCAGCCAATCGCCCCGCTAGCCAGAGCCCGATTGCACCCGCTCCCACAATTCCTACATTCATGACTGCTTACCTATCTATTTCAGTCCAGTCTATTCCTGCCTGTTCATCCCTANCTGCAGGCTTTCCGATAATTGTCTTTAAAACGATCCGGGACGCGCTCGTCGTTGCCCAGCGCTACCCGGCGAACTTCATCGCTGTCTGTGGGCTGATGTCCGGCGCTGGCACGGGGCGCGGGACCAGCTACTACTGTGCATCCGAGTCTGCCTATGCTGCTGATCTCAACCTCAATCGTGTCGCCTACATCCAGTGAACGGGAATGGCAGGGCGTGCCTGTTAACACGATGTCGCCCGGCATCAGCATGATGTGCCGCGCCAGATCCGCAATCATATAGTCAGGACCCCAGACCAGTTCCTCACCAATGTTAGCTTCCTGCACTAACTCGCCGTTTCTATAGGTGCGCAGGGTTTGCTGTCTGGGGTCGATTCCGGAAACAATGCCGGGACCGATCGGACACATGCCGTCTGCGCCTTTGACGCGAAGCATGGAGCCAGAATCGGTGTCGCGAAAATCATGTAGCCCCATGTCCAGCGCCGGGGCAAAGCCCGCAATGTGATCCCAGGCTTCCTCCGGCGTCACATCTTTAGTTTCTTTGCCAATNATAGCGGCAAACTCTCCCTCGTAATTCAGGTACTGGCAATCNTCGGGTTTCACAATCTGCCCGCCATGGGCATTGATCGCCGTAATGGGTTTCATGAAATAGGTCGGAGTCGGGGTGGGNTGGGGTTTGTTGCGAGATTCTATGCCCCTTGANGTGTAGGTGAGATGCGGGCAGATAATCTTGCCTGGTTCGCAGGGAGCCAGATGTACCACATTTTCTGTCTCCAGCTTACTACCATCCTCAAGCTGCAGTCGACCGTCGTCAGCAACAGTTACCCAGGTCGCAATCCCATCAAGCAGGATGCGGCGTTTTTCTACTCGGGGACCATCAAGTACAGACATCTCTCTATTCTCTATATTTCATTTTTCTGTTCTTTTGTCTTAGCTGCCAAACCACATGTGAATATTGCCAGTACCATGGGCATTTTCGTATTCAGATAGCGCCAGGCCTTTGGCGGTGCAGTTGGCGCCCCCCATTGCTCCTACCATCTGCAGATAGTGCGCTCCCCAAGCTTCCCACGGTAACCTGCGGTACTCGCTGTCGAAATTCTCCAGAATCTGCTGGTGCTTGCCCTGTTGTAACAACTCGATGACTCGGTAATCGCTCTCCCGGTTAAAGTCTGAGGACACATTATCCGGGTGATAGATGCGAGGGTTGGGGGGGGCGGTATTGATATTTCGGAATTTGTGGCTTAGAGCGCCGGACGCGAGCAATACGACCTGTCGATCACTGCGCTTTATCGCTTCGCCCACGACCTCACCCATTTCCAGATAGTTTTCAGTGGCCGCGGTCTGGCAGGAACCAACAGACATGACTCGCTGTCCCCGAATCATCGCGTTGACGATATTGATGGTGCCGTAGTGGCGCGCCATGGTGGGTTCGTCGATGGCTCTGGCGATGACTTGCCTTTCTTCGGCAACTGTTGCGCAAAGTCGGGCCAGTTCTGGATCTCCGTCATAGCTGTATTGCTGGCCATGCAGATACCAAGGCATCTCATCGGAAATATAGGTGCCCTCGTAGTGCGCACCGGCATCCACTAGGTGGCAGCCTGTAGTGAACCAATGCGTATCGAACAGGACGATGGTGTCGGCGCCGGNAGCTCCGATCCTGTCTCGAACGCGCTTGAATCCCGCTACGAGATCGGAGTCTCTGCCGTCGCCTGCCTGAATGCGAAATTCTTCGGCCTGAAACAGCCCGGGGTGGTGAGATACGATGGCGGCCCCAACTATTTTTCCTTNTGACACGGTCTCGCTCCTAGCGCTTCGCGAAACTGGGGACAAAAGGTTTCTTGGGTANTACGACGTCTTTGATGTCACAGAAGAACTCAAAGCTCCATTCNCCGCCTTCNCGNCCAATNCCTGAGTTCTTGCAACCACCAAACGGCGCCGCTAGGTCGCGGATGCCAAACGAGTTTATCCAGATAAAGCCAGTATGGACGCCGAATGCGATGGCCTTGGCATGNGACTCCTCGCCAAAGCAGATGCCGCCCANCCCGTAGTCTGTGCCGTTTGCCAGCGCGATGGCTTCCTTATCCGATGCAAATGACTGCATTACCAGCACTGGACCAAAGACTTCTTCCTGCACAATCTCGGCATCTTGTTGGACNCCGCTCAGCATCGTAGGTTGGAAATATAACTCGCCAGCAGCGTGCCGGGAGCCACCCCACAGCACTTCCGCACCTGCGTCGATTGCCCTTTTTACATAANCCTCTACTTTCTCCAGTTGCCTTGGGTGAATCAGAGGACCAACCTCAGTGCTCTCAAGCTGCGGGTTGCCGATCTGAAGTNAGGCAACATGCTCNCGCATTTTTTCCGTAAAGGCCTCTCTGATGTTGTCGTGGACAAGAAAGCGGGTGCCCGCAAGACAGACCTGGGTCGCATTGCGGTACATGAGTGCACCGGTCNTGGCTGCCAGGTCGATGTCCGCATCCTCTAGCACGATAAAGGGAGATTTGCCCCCTAACTCCAGGCTGCAGGGCACAAGATTTCTGGCCGCGACTTCTGCGATTTCCCTGGCGGTGGGTANGGAACCGGTAAAAGATATTCTTGCCAGTCGGGCATCAGAGGTGAGCAGCGCGCCTGTGGGCCGTCCCTCGCCATGCACCATGTTGAGCACACCCGGTGGTAAGCCTGCTGCGTGGGCTGCCTCCAATAGCAGTGCGCTGGACATTGGTGCCCATTCAGGCGGTTTNATGATACAGGTATTGCCNGAGGCCAAAGCTGGACCTAACTTCCAGGTCGTCAACATCAGAGGNGCATTCCAGGGCGTGATAATGGCACAAACGCCAGCGGGATCATGGCGCACAAAATGCTGTGCCTGCGGTGTATCCATGACTCGATCCTGAAGTGTTAGGGCGGCCTCTGCGAACCAGGTGATGTTGAGCATGGAGCGGGGAATGATGCCGTGTTGCAGACGGGAAAGCAGGATGCCGGCGTCAGTGGATTCGACTTCGCACAATGCCTTTTTGCGCTTGCCCATCTCTTCGGCAAAACGCTGCAGGTAAGGCAGCCGCCCTTCGGCACCGAGTGCGGACCAGGCTGGAAAGGCGTCAGCAGCATAGGCTATCGCTGCTTCTACGTGTCCCTCATTGCCTTTAGGCATTTCGCCCAGAGGCGCTTTATCTATTGGTGAAAAAACCGTATAGAACTCTTCGCCCGTAATCCATTCACCATTGATATAGTGGTCTCTCGGAACCGGATGTCCTTTTACTTTCAGCATGTTTTGTTTCCTGGTACCGCGCAGCATTGGAGCTGTGCCAATGCTATCTTATCTCGGTGTCGCGCTGAACGCCTCGACCTGATCGGGGTAGCGTGCGTATCCTACTTCCTCATCGAGGACGACTACGCCGTTGCTATCGGCAAAGTCTTCAAATACCTGCATCATCTCCGCACGCTGCGCTGGATACATGGCGCTGAGGTCGCGCGTCTCACCGGGATCTTCGAATAGGTCGTAGAGATGCCAATCGCGAGACGGCCAGTCCCAGAGCAATTTCCAGCGATCGCTCCAGACTGCCTTGTTACCGTAGGTCTCCATGGCAAGATAGGGTCGAACGGCGGGATTATCCCCAGCATTCTGCAGTTGCTCGGCCGCAGACCGCCCCTGCATCGTGAAATCGGGGTTCGCTGGGACGTCGGCAAATGTCATCAGGGTTGGTGCGATATCCATAATGGAGATGAGTGCCGGGTTGTGGCTATTACCCTCAATTTGACCAGGGTAACTAAAGATAGCAGGAACCCGGACACCGCC
Organism: Gammaproteobacteria bacterium; assembly: GCA_002684935.1. Lineage (GTDB taxonomy): Bacteria > Pseudomonadota > Gammaproteobacteria > Pseudomonadales > Pseudohongiellaceae > UBA9145. The sequence goes on along the minus strand of NYWC01000049.1, from coordinate 7,803 downwards.
CTCACCAAGGAAACTCTTGTACTGATTGAAGGCACCGACACTGACATGGGCCCAACCGCGACTGAAGGTGACATAGGAATTCCTGCGCCCCATGTTTTCGAAAGACTGATCGAAGCGCTCCGGCAGCCATTCCTGATTATTCGCCAGGCCAAATTCTATATTGTTGCCCTCAGGGCCATTGTCAGAGAGAAAAACAATCAGTGTATTGTCATACTCACCTGTGGCTTTAAGATGCGCCACCAATCGACCCAGCTGCGCATCCATATAGGCAATCATGGCGGCATACAATTCCATGCGCCGGGCTTCTTTTTGCCTTTGCTCGGCGTCGAGGTCGGACCAGCTGCCAAGGGCAGCAGGGAAGGGAGGTATTGCGGCGTCCTCGGGAATGAGTCCAAGAACTTTGGCAGACTCGATGCGTTTGGCGCGAATGGTTTCCCAGCCTTCATCGTAGATACCGGCAAAGCGATCGAGCCAGGCATCGGGCACCTGCAGTGGCCAGTGTGGTGCGGTAAATGCCAGATATCCGAAAAAGGGGCGAGCATCNTCGGACTCTCGTTGGTCNAGATAATCNATGACTTTATTGACATAGAATTCACTGGAATAGAAATCTTCCGCTAGCGCGCTAACCTGTGTCCCTTCGTCATAATAAGTGGCAACTGGCGNTGTATAAGTCTGNCCAGCGGCATCGGCGAAGTGACTGGCACCTCCATCCTGCAAATAAAAGGCTTTCTGAAAGCCATGAGCATAGGGCGTGGCTATTTCGGCAGCACCCTGGTGCCATTTGCCCGCCATAAATGTGTAGTAGCCGGCTTCAGAAAACTGGCTGACAAAAGAGTTGATGTGAGCAGGCCAATTGCCGCTATACCCGGCTTCCCCGCGTAGTATTGGCAAGCGATTGGCTGCGGATGGGTTAAATCCAAAACCAACGGCATGGCTATCCATACCGCTGAGCAGCATGGATCTTGACGGTGCACAGGTGGCATTAGCGTAGAAATTTGTCAGCAGTGCGCCTGATTGCGCCAGAGCATCGATATTGGGAGTGGGGATTTCGCTGCCGTATGCACCTAGATCGCTGAATCCCAGATCATCCGCCAATATGAGCAGGACATTGGGTGCGGGTCTCTGCGGCACATTTGACGTATTACTGTCACAGGCNACCGTCGCTGCACAGAGCGCAAGCAATAGGAGGTTAGTTTGAAAACGGCGGGCAGCGGTCATAGTGTCGAGTTGTTAGCTTTCTTAGCTGATGTTNACAAATTACTTGGTGAATTACTACGAGTTTCAGCTATTGAACTGATGGCTTGCGCGCAAACTAGCGGCCGGCCTGTTCTCGCTCTCTTGCTCTGCCGGCACTGAGGATATTCGGAATCGCATAATTGCCTTCGTGGCAGGCATACTCATACATCACGTATTCCTCGTCGTAAGTTAGCGGCATGGAGAAAGTAAATGATGACGAAAAGTTGACCGGATCGGTGACGTGCGCTTCCCAGATGATAGTGCCTTCGCTGATCCGGGTGAAGCGTTCAACGACATGGAGCTGGTCGCTGACGGGCACACCCTTGAGGCGGCCACCGGCCGTGCTATTGGCGATCATGCCGCGATCGTTAAAGTTTCTGGTTTCCACAACCAGCGTGTCTCCCTCCCAGCGCGCGACAGAATCACCCATCCAAAGCTTGACCTTGTCATCGAGATGTTCTGTTTTTTTCAGGTCGATAGTGCGGACATCATGGATCATTTCATAGATGATAGTGAAGGTATCGTCAGTCTGGATGAAGCGATAGGCATTGTTGTAGCCAGCCGGCAACATCGAGCCAGGCACACCCCGTGTGATACAGCGGTCCCACACCGTGTGGTAGATGTAATCATTCTCGACGTTGGCAAAGTAAAAGTCGCGGGTGGCAAGGGCTGACTCGCGAATCGGCGCGCGACCGTTGGGTGGGTCAACGACCATGGAGGTCTGGCCGGTAGAAAGCACCGTGTCGCCTGAATCCAGCCAGATCTGGTTATAGCCGCCGATGCTACCGCCGGCTTCTACGACTATATTGTTATCTGCACGCTCACGACGTTCTGCCGTATTGCGCTCCATGGATGCGATCTCGTCATCAGACAGGAATTCGCGGCCCGCCAGGGATTCAGGACGTTCGATTGGAGTAATGGTGTCGTTGGTCCAGATGCCTTGTAAATCAGGCTGCCCATTTGCAAGGCGCGGCACGATATAGTCCTGAGCTAGGATCAATGTGGAGAAGAAAAAAGCGAAAGCGAGTGTANCGAAGTGACGAAACTTGCCCATAGTTTGCTCCCGTTTTGGGGTTTGGGGCGTTGCGGTTATGGTCGGGGTTGGGGCTGCAATCGTGAAGACTGCAGCCCANNAGACCTAGATTAATCCTGGGTGTCTTCGGTTAACCAGGAGAAGTCATCTTCGCTTTGCACGAGGATGTTGGAGCGTTCGCGGCGGAGCTGCTCTTCCNTCTGGGCTTTTTCCAGCACATCGGAGGGCAGATCTCTTCCTACCAATATACCCCTTGGCGTCGTAGGCGCGAAGTAGATTCGGGCATTGGCCATCTCATCCGTGGTGGCAGGGCCGTAAACCACATCCTGGCTTGGATCTGGATTCCAGCGGTTGCCTTCTGAGTTATCAAACCACCAGCTCATATGCAGAGTAGATCCGGAGGGAATGAACTTTGGTGTTTCATACTCATACAGAAACTGCCAATTGAAATCGTACTTTGGCACCCACAGCAGCACTTCACGCTCGCCGTCTGGATACTCCAGCTCATAGCGCATGGCCTTGCCGCGGTAATGCATGTGGGGCCCCATGGAGAGCAGATAGATATCTTCTTCCACGTCGAAGGTATTGCTCACCTCGTAGTTTGGGTCACCTGCAGGAATGGTCCAGCCGCGATGGGGTAGCAGGTTGGTCTCCACCACATAATCAATGACATCGCCGTCTTCGTAGAATTTAAAGCCGGCGCGGGTGTTATCCACGACATCGGTGCCTTCACCGATGTCCTTATGGTAGTGCATGTTCACGGTGATGAAAGGGTCTTCTGGCAGCAAAACGCCCCACCCTTCAGGATAAGTGAAGGGACCACGTCCCGGCACACCCACACCCATATGGCTGGATACGATGTGATGAACCCAGGGGCCACCTGGATCTAATTCCGCCATGGCAATCCATTTTGGGTTTTCATGTGCGCCTTCAGGTACAGGCATCTGTACCGTGGGCTGCCAGTCTTCAACATCGGCACCCACATAAACCGGCTTGTCGAAGCCAACGACGAGATCGGGTTCGCCGATCCACCAACCGGACTCTGGCATTGCTGTGCCGACACTGGATGATGAAAGTGCGTCATTAGCCGCATTGGCATCACCCTCCAGAGCACCTCCGTCAACCCAGGCGATTAACAGCTCTTTATCGGCACTATCCATGTAGCGCTCGCCCTTGAACTCGCCGCGGTGACGCTCGTGCGCACCCCAAGGCGGCATATAGCCGGTAGCCAGGGCATTNTTGATCAGCGGTGCCCAGATCTTGGCCTGCTNATAGTCCATCAGGGACATGGGCGCGCTGATACCACCNACATCAGGCGGGCTATCCTGGTGACACGCTGCNCAATTNTTCATGAAGACCGGTAGGGCATCTTGATAAAAAGTAGGTGCATCCTGGGCATTGGAGGTGGTGGCCAGGCCAAAAAATGCGAGGGCTGCAAGCGGCAGGGCAGGGAGTTTCATGGCGATTCCTTTTGTCAGTAAGGCTTCTTATTAGTTCATGCTTTAGCCTAATCCTAAGCGCGTGGATTGTCCATACATTGGCTTTCACCAAGGCCTTGGTTTGCCACGCTTAAGGTGCTGAAATTCCGAGGCTTTTGCGCTAGTGCCGCCGCCAGCCCAAGGGCTGAGGGTAGTGATCGGAAATATCGATTAACACTATCGAAATTAGNCGTTTTACCGATAGATATAACTTGCTTATATTGAATTTTCTGTTAGTTATTTATTTATTATTTTTGAGGTAAGCAATGATCGATTTAAGAGTACCAAATGTAGTCTTCAAGACACGGGTGCGTGATGAGTCTGCGGGCGGCGACAATCCTTTTCGCTGGCAGGACGTGAGCAGCGAGGAAATTTTCAGCAACCGCCGCGTGGTTGTGTTCTCTCTGCCGGGTGCCTTCACACCAACCTGCAGTAGCACTCACCTGCCGGGCTACGAAGCTGCNTACGAATCTTTTAAGGAAGCTGGAGTNGATAAGGTTTACTGCCTGAGCGTGAATGATGCCTTCTCAATGTTCCAGTGGGGCAAGCAACTTGGCGTTGAAAAAGTGAAATTGCTGCCTGACGGAAACGCTGATTTCACCCGCGGCATGGGTATGCTGGTCAAGAAGGATAATCTGGGTTTCGGCGATCGCTCCTGGCGCTACTCCATGCTGGTAGAGGATGGTGTNGTCAANCAAATTTTCAGCGAGCCGGGCAAGTCTGATAATTGTCCGACCGATCCTTTCGAGTGCAGCGATTGCGATACCATGCTCGAATATATCAAGTCTCTCGACACGCTAGCGGCCTGAGGATACACCGACTAGCGTTACTCTGAACGGCGGCAAGTTCAGCCGAACATCTCCTCATTCGCCGCCGTTCCTTTTTTTCTCATCTCTTGTTATTCAAGCAAACAGATTCATGACCATGGATCCTCCATGGTATTGAAAAATTTCCTGTGACCCACCACGATATCTGGCACTTTTGATATGTCGGGGGTTGCATCGTAAACGTTGCGCTCATAGGCTCCGCCCAGTAACACGCCATCGCTGCGCGGAAACATATAGAGCCCGCCATTGCCCAAGATGATGTAGTTTACTTCTGGCTGTGGCAGCAGAAAGCTGAGTTGCCTTTTAATGGGCATCATATTGTCGTCAGCAAAAAGCGCTTTGGCACCAAGGCAGGTGCAGTTGATGATCACCTGCTCGACCATGGTCATTAATTCGTCGGCACTTTGAAATTCGCGGACTTCCATCTTTCCGCCAGCATTGAAGAAATCTTGCATCAATGCAGGCAGGAATACAGCCGGTTCAACCAGCATGGTGTCATAGTGATGCACGCGCTCGACCGGTAAAGGGTGCTCCCCGGCACCAAGGATTGCCCGTTGCGGATAAAANTGTGGATAGCGCTCCGGCAGACTTGGCTGCGCATCGGGGGCCTCGTCGCCAAAAATGGAGTAATTTGTAATCCACCTGACNCCGTATTTGGAGCCGACCAGATCCTGAAAGTAGCGATAGGAGTGAGCCTGGGCCTGTTCAAACTGGCCNATGAAGCGGGGATTNACAACGGTGCGCTCATAGACTGAAGTCGCNGACCATTGACCGCCGGCGATATTGGAAGTGGTATGGGGCGGCAAGTCTCTTGCNTAGATTGTGACATCCCAGCCCCGATACTGCATCAGGCGCGCTGCGGTCAGCCCAAGTGCACCGCAGCCCAAAACGGCCGCCTGTTTGTAGNGCGTAGCCAGGGCCAGTTCCATAGCAAGGTGAGAAGAACCCCAGCTCAAGGTGATGCCACCGCCGCCATGGCCATAGTTATGGACCAAAACTTTATCGTTACGGCGCTCGGCGCTCACGTTAAAACCGTTGCGTCGGAAAGGCCGGAGGCCAGCCATAGTGCGGATTATTCGTTCTTCGCTGACATTCACCCGACGCAGCACAGTGCCAGACAACGTATAGTTTGCGCGCTTGCCTGCGCTGGGTAGCGCACATCCTGNCAGCATCGGCATNGCGGCTGCAGCAAGTGATTNAATTACAGTACGACGGCTTGGNATGAGTATTGGTCTCTGCGCTAACTGATGCTGTTTNGAATGTGTTAAGAGCAGNGCATAGCTGAGACTGGAGTATAGTTTAAGTGTCACNTTTAGATGGCGTGACTGAAAAAAGTTGCNGACTGATTGAACTAGAGTGAATTGAGGTCTTTCAGGTAGCCCTCAGCCTGCTCGAGAATTGCGCGTTGACTCTCTTCACCCATACGCTCCCAAGAGCCATACAGCATCCGCATGCGATGGTTGCCGCCGAAGCGATTCTGGTGGCGCGCCATGAAATGCCAGTAGAGGGAGTTAAAGGGGCAGGAGCCATCGCCGGTCTTGCGCTTCACGTCATAGTGGCAGCTCGAACAGTAGTCGCTCATATTCTTGATGTAGTTGCCGCCTGCCGCATAGGGTTTGGAACCAACAATGCCGCCATCGGCATGCAGCGCCATGCCTCTGGTGTTGGGTAATTCAACCCACTGCAGTGCGTCGATATAGATACCCAAATACCAGGCATCCACCTCATCAGGAGCGATACCGGTCAACAGACAGAAGTTACCTGTGATCATCAGGCGTTGGATGTGATGGGCATAGCTGTAATCCAGCGAGTTCTTGATGCTTTTCTCCATGCAGCGCATATTGGTATTGCCAGTCCAGAAATAGTCTGGCAGCGCGTTTTCAGCCTCGAGTGAATTTAGCGCTTGGTAGTCCGGCATATTGCGCCAGTAGATGCCGCGAATGAACTCGCGCCAGCCGATGATCTGCCGAACAAAACCTTCAATCTGCGCCAGATTGATGGCTTCGCTTTTCTCAAACACGTCTATGCAATGATCTACTACTTCCCGCGGATGCAGTATCTTTGCATTCAGGGCAAAAGACAGGCGGGAGTGATACAGGGACCAGTCACTCGGGCTTTCAGCGGTCATGGCGTCCTGGTAAGTCCCAAAATTGGGCAGACAATGACTAATAAAAAATTGCAGCAACTCAAGCGCCTGTATCCGATTGATGGGCCAGGGCAAACTGCTGCGAGTAGCGCCAATTCGCTCAACTTTATGGCGATCCAGGCGGTTCAGGATTTCAGTTACGTCATTGCAAAATAACAGCGGCGCAGGCAATTCAGAGATGGCGGCCTTGCTGAGTTTATTGCGATTCTCGCTGTCAAAGTTCCAGCGTCCACCGGCGGGCTCATTGCCGTCCATAAGAATCTGGAGGCGCCGCCGCATGTTGCGGTAAAAGGCTTCCATTCGGGTCGCCTTGCCTGGCTTAAAATGCTCTGCAATCTCCTCAAATGGCAGGAGAAAGTGCTCGGTGTCCACGCAGCATTTTGCTGTCTTGGCTGGCAGCGACAGCTGCCGAAGCTGCTCGCTGAGCCGGTACTCGTCGGGTTGTTGATAACTGAACTCGGTGACGTCAAAACGCTGGCACAAGTTCTTTATCAAATCATCCAGTGAATTAAAGGTGGCCGTGTCATCCAAGTCAAGGTGCAGGACCTCGTGGCCCCGAACCGAAAGCGCATTGGCGAATCCCTTCATAGCCGCAAAGAAAGCGCAGAGTTTTTGCGTGTGATGTTTGACATAGCCGGTTTCCTGTCGCAATTCGGCAATGACATACAGCACCTTTTTATCAACGGTTCCGTACCAGCTATGCTGGAGGTTGAGTTGATCACCGAGGACCAGGCGCAGGCTGGTATAGGATTTTTTAGATGGTGTTTTCATCCCTTTGATTACGGGACTTCCTGAGTTTCAGACCAGCGTTAAAGAAACTAAAGTACAGGATTATGCGTATTAGCTAATATCATGAAAAACGCAGCCGTCATAAACTGCTTGGGCTACGCGGGGCTGATTCCATTTTTGGCTGCAGCCTGGGCGATGCTCAGTGATCGCACTCTTTTTCAGTCATCGCCAGCTCTGATTTTTCTTACCTACAGCGCGATTATTCTCAGCTTTCTTGGTGGCACGCTCTGGGGCAAGGCGCGAGAGCTGGCTGATGGCTACTTGAGCGCTGGACTGTTGCTGTTGAGCAATATG
>NYWC01000048.1 GCA_002684935.1 Gammaproteobacteria bacterium | reverse complement strand
AACTTTGGTATCGAACAATCCTGGTACAAGCATTAATTCACAGGCGAAAAAAAACGGCGATGATCGCTCATCGCCGTTTTCTTATGACATTAAACTCGCTGTCTTAGAATTGCCACAGCAACCTTGCATACCAGCGGCGACCACGGGCGTCAAAAACAGAGGCGTTGAATGACGCACGTCTGTATAGCGGGATATCCGCATCGGTCGCATCGATAATACCCAAAGTGAATACTGAGGAACCCCAAGAGGCGTTATCCCAGTCGTGCGTGTAGTTATATTGCACGTCCCACGTGTTATAGCTGTCCACCTTTGCTCTCGCGTAGTCTATGTTGACCTGGCGGGCATTAGGGTTGGCTATGTAATCGGCATGACCCAGGACCTCGAACGATCCAGTGTGTCGGTTGAAGACGGTTAGGCGATGGTTGTCCTTGTTCCAGCTCAAGGACAGATTCGCCCGATTGTCAGGAACCTCTCGAACAATATTTTGCTCGCCATCCACGCCAGCTGCGTCGAATCGCCCAGTCTCCTGTAGACCAAGCTCTAGACCAGGAACATCTTTAACCAAGTACTCGTCGATGTGAGTATAGTCAGCTGACAGCCTAAAGTTACCGAAGTCAGTGCTCCAAGTATAGCCAAGACTCAGGTCGATACCCTGAACCTCGATGTTTCCTGCGTTCACTGCCGGCAGAACAATCGTAGTAAGCCCACCGTTAACGTCGTACAGCGATCGCTGAATGCCGTCCACTACATAAGCTTCGGGGTTGACCACGCAGTTGAGACGCTCTTCCGAGTCTACCCCGTACTGGGAGGCCAGGGCATCTGGGTCACATGCGACAATGTTCCCATCGGGCCCCCTGGAATCAAGGGGTTGAGTGTCGTTAAGAATGTAGTTTGATTTATCGCCAACCACTGAATTGAACTTATCTATCTCAGGGTTAAGCGCCGCCCTCGGGATTAACGGTAGCACTCGGTTACTGACCTCGAATCTCCAAACATCAGCTCCGATGCTCGCACCCTCAAGAGCGCCACTTGGAGTCCACTGAAAGCCCAGGTTGTAGGTATCAGCAGTCTCGTTGCCAAGATTGGGATTAGGCGCACCTGTCGTGTACGAGCTATTTGCAATAGCGTTAGCATCGGTGGCAGGCAGCAAGCCAGCCCGAACTTGCTGGTTACGAAGAGGGTCCTGTACCGTGGTACCGAACGCCTCAAACGCCTGATTTACGACGCCGATATTTGGCGCTCTAAATGATTGCGAGTAGGAGCCCCGAAGCAATACGTCTTCCGTAGGTCTCCAGCTTAGGGCCACCTTCGGCGATAGATCAGCGCCTATGTTGCCCCCATAGTCCTCGTAGCGCAGTGCGATCTGCGTTTCAACGTTTTCAGCAAACGGCAAGGACAATTCTAGAAAGGCCGCATTGACCTCCCGCGAATCATTGAAGTTGAAGATACACTGCGCACACTCCAAATTGTTTGTAATCTCGCTCTCAAAGGCGTTTGGTTGACCGAACGCATCATATCCCTTGATCACCGTTAAACCCGGTAGATTAATTTCAGGTGCGATACCTGAAGCATCCCTTTCTCTTCGCTGAATACCGGCAGCAAATTGTGCCGTGCCCCCAGTCAATTCCATCAGTTCACCAGAAACTACCGCATCGAAAACGAGAAGTTGATTGCGCTTGTCTGCGCGATTAATCCTTTGGGCCATCCAATCCGTCAGTTCTTTAGGGTTGGCAAGGTCAGGATTGGTTAGGGCAGTGAGGAACGGGTTGAAGAACATACATCCGTCTTGCCCATGATTGGTTGAGGTAAACGCGAGAGAGGCGCTCTCTCTTGTGTTGAGCACGTACCCAGGAAATACCGTTGCCCATAAGCCAGAANACNCAGCAAAGGGCGTCTGGTCGACTGGGAAGTTTGGTGTACCGTTCGGAGTACAGTTGGGNCCNCCGAGACCGTTGAGCGCATTCTCGGTGCGATCCCTGACCATGGTTGAGTAATTCTGCTCGATGCTGGAATCACTCCACGCAAGGCTCACGTCGTAACTCAGCGAGGTGTCATTGAATCCCATGCCCTCGAGTTCGCCGCGCAGTCCCATTTGTGCGCCAGAGGTGGTGTTGGTGGTGAGGATATCTTCAGTGGAGCGAGGCCAGCCGACCTGCATGCCTCCACCATAATACCCCTCACCGAAGCCGCCGTTGGAGATTAGGTTAGGGTTGTTGGCCGCTGGGGCAGCGACGTAGGGATTTCCAATCAACGTCGATAATGCACCCAAATTACTTGGATTGAAGATCAAGTGATTTGTTCTGGAGAAAGAAATTCCGTCCCATTCTCTAGTCGTTTCTAGGTCAGAGTAGGTGAAGAATGAGTAAAACTCAGCGCTTTCGCTGAAAGTATGCTCAAAGCTCAGCGCCGCGCTGGTTCGTTCTTGGCCGATTGCGATGAACTGGTTATCTGTATTGTCTTCGTAGCAGTTGCCGTTGAGTCGGCCGACACCGCTGAAGCGGTTGTCTGTGTAAAACGATCCTAAGTCACCGGACAGCGTCGAGCACAAGGGATCGGAGAACACCAGTCCGCGCGTGCCGGAAACCGACTCCCCGAGCCCCATTCGCTCTACAGTCTGCTGCTGGGACAGTGATGGGCTTATGTATGCAGGGTTGAATCCGCCGCCAAGCGGGCTATTGACTCGAAAAGCGCCGACTCCGCCATTGTTGATGATACGGGTTGGGTCATAGTATTGGGCGTCTTCCAAAGGCACAGGGTCACGCTCAAACTGCTCGGCTGAGATGACGAAGCGGGTGTCGCCATCATTAAAGTTTGTCCCCCATATACCGCTGAAGGTCTGCTCGTAAGTGCCGCCCGACTCTTGGACACCCTGGGTGTCGGCAAACAGCTCCAGGCCCTCAAAATCGGTGCGCATGATGACGTTAACAACACCTGCCACCGCGTCTGAGCCGTAGAGAGCTGAGCCGCCATCTGTCAGGACCTCGACTCGCTCAGTCATAACCAGAGGAATCGTATTAAGGTCGACAAATTCTTGACCAGAGCTAGTTACCACTGCAGCCGGCGTGAAACGCTTGCCGTTAATTAACGTGAGAGTTGAGTTGCCACCCAGATTTCTCAAGTTTACGGACGCCGTGCCCTGTAACTGACTGGAATCATTGGAACCAGCAACACTGGTATCAGAACCTTGATTGACCTCAAGATTTCTTATCAAATCCCAAATCTGGGAAGCGCCTTGTTCCTGGATCGAATCCCGGTCTATTACCGTGACCGGAGAGGGTGCATCTTCAGGGGTTCCTCTGATGAATGAACCTGTTACCACGATCTCTTCAACATCGTCATCCTGCGCCAGGGTCTGGAAAGAGGTCCCAGCACTGGCAAGCATTATTGCTAGGGCCAGGCCCTGCTTCTTGCACGGAAAATTTCTGCGCATTACTAACTCCCTTGATTTGTTGTATAGCTCTAATTATTTCGCGACTCGAGAAATGAACTCGGGCTATTTGATCGGGCCCGATAACCTCCAAAACATCACGTGTTCTGAGTATAGAACCATGCACAAGAGCGTGCAATGCATATACAGGAGCTGGACTTGCGGACGTGTAGTTTGGTAACACTATAGAAATACGCGCGTTTTTTGCCGCATTTATGCCTCGCTCAGGGTTGGTGTAGGCCATTAATCCCGCGGTTTTTGAGGCCTTTTCACCCGGCTCCGGTGTGCTCCAGAAGGGCTTTATGCATCGAAAATCGCTGCAAACACCCCAACAATTTGCGTTTAAGGCAAATAGTGCAGTGACCTTGAGGAAATTGGATGGCCCCGCGAGTGTGGGTAAGTGACTATTTTAGGGTGGGAATAGAAAAGCCATGGAGCGCAGCGACCAAATTGTAGCTGACGCGGTGCTGCTGATTCACGCCGGCATTGTCTTATTCATTTTGGTCTTGGTTTGCGTGGGTGGAATAGGGGGGTGGGCCTGGATTGGCAACAAAAGGTTTTGCCTTGCCCATCTCGTAGGCATCATTGTCGTGATGTTTCAGGCCTAGCTGGGAATTTACTGCCCGCTCACCATTCTTGAGATGTGGTTGCGCCAACAAGCCCAATTGGCAAACCGCAGGAAAGTTTTATCCAGCTCTGGGTGCAGCGACTGCTTTACTAAGATGCGCCGCGTTGGGTGTTTGCAGTTACTTTTACTGTTGTTGGGACGCTGGTGATGATAGCGTGGTCCCGGTTTCCGCCTAATCTCAAATTGCATTGAAGACCGCTTGAGAATATGAGTGCACCTAGCGGCTAATCGAATGCCCCGGCTTGTCAGATTTGCTAGAAACGGATTTATAGGAGTCTCCATGCTGAGAGAAGCTTTGTTTGTCGTTGCATTCGCGCTACCCCCGCTTGCGTTTACGCAACAAAGCGACATCACTTTTATCGTTGCGGGCAAAACTTCAAATCATCGGCAGCAACTCGATGNNTCTGTGAAGACGTTGAACTATCATTTTTTCGCAGAGATTTTTCGTCAGCNNGATGGCATTGTTTNTCCCGCGAGCATTNGAACCCCATTTACAGCCAGCCCAATCGACTTTACGGACGGCGGCCATGCCCTGGAAATGCATGGCGGGCGTTACCCCAATGAGCAGAAATTGGAGGCCAAGTACCCGGATGGTGATTACGTTTTCCTTTTTTCTGCCCCAAGCATCGGCTCGGTCAGTCAAACTGTAGTGATGACGAACCAAAGGATCAGCGGTTCCGGCTTGCCGGCCGCCCCGCTGATATCGCTTTCTCAGGCAGGAGTATCTGTAGCGCCGGATAGTATCAATCCCGCACTTGACCTGGTTGTGACCTGGAGTGAGTTTTACGAGGGTCGACGCGATCCGCTTGGTATAATGGATGATCTGTTGTTTGTGATCATGGCTGACTGCCAAGGTGAACGGATTGCCCACAGTGGACGACCGTTCGAGAATACGCCTTTTCTTTCGTTCGACGATGAGTCATTCGTGATCGGTGCAGAGATCTTGCATCCAGAGAACGCTTATCAATTGTCCGTTGAACATGCCATTCTCAATACATCCCTTGAGCATGGCGTGCCAGCTTTTGCGACTTTTGCCACTACGACTTTTCTTGACCTTATGACCATTGGTTCTGCGACTGACGAAACTGCATGTCCAAACATACTTGAGCACTTCGATGCCGGGCAAACGGCTTTACAGTAAAGCCTTGTCATAAAAGGAATCGCACAAACTTAATGCCCCCATGTGTCTCCCCGATGCTGGACAATGTTAAACACCGGCGATACTTTTTGTGCTTCCTGTTATACCAGTTCCGCGTTTACTTAATTACTGATGAGGATCCCCCATGCACCTACTTCGCCACCTCCGCTCGATTCATTTACTTTTTCTTGGCCTGTTTGTTTCTAGCCTGGCCTAGGCGCAGGATGATGCTTCCGTTGAAGAAAGTGAAGCGCAGAAAGTAAAAGTTGGGCCCAAAACCTATGCGGAAGTTATAAAAGCAGGTGCTGAGTCAGACGAGGGTCTGTTCACCGTCCACCGACTTGATGACAAGATGTATTTCGAAATTCCGGCAGCGGTGCTACGTGTGCGCCTGAGGATATGGCTAACGGTGCCTCGGTATTTTTGCTTACGGGGGGGATGATCGTGAGCAAAGCGATCATATTTCCAGCAAAAACGCTGATAATTCAGCTTAAGATAACCAAGCAGATACAACTTTTTCCGTAAAGAGAAACAGCCTGATCTATCTCAAACTGGTGTGGGCGTTAGAATTTCGAGGAATTCAAAATGAAAATTAGAAGATTAAGTTCAGGAACCTGCGCTTTGATGCTTGTCATCTATGCTGCATTGTCTGCTACTACCAAGGCGCAGACAGCGGAACATAAGCTGCAGGGCACCCAAACCTCGGACAAGATTCCCGACGATATTCACATGGACTCCCTGGCGCGCCTACCCCAGGTACAGCGCGACGATCTGGATGCAGAGGGTCAGGCGGCTTTCGACACTTATGTCAGGCCGGGGACGGGTTATGAAACTGGTTTACGTGGACCTGTTAGTATGTGGATGCACAGCCCGGCACTGGCGCAAGCCGTATTTGATGTGCGCCAACACGTGCGTTATGGCACCACCAAAGATCAACGATTGACTGAGTTGATCATTCTCTCCACGGCACGGGAGATTAATAATCAATATGAGTGGTCAGCTCATGAGCCACTGGCCCAAGCGGCTGGGGTAGAGCAGGAGATCATAGAGCTGATTAAGTATCGCAGAGATCTTGACCCGCCTCCTGCGATCGATGGTTTTGGGGAAACTGAGGCGACCTTAGTGCAGTTTACCCGGGAGCTCGTCAGCGAGGACAAAGTCCGCACCCCCACCTTCGCCAGAGCGATTGAGCTGTTTGGCGATGAGGGAGTAGTGGATATCGTGGGGCTGATTGGCTACTACAACTTCGTGGCCATGACTTTGAGGGCTTTCGATGTGCAGCGGCCTGAAGGCACTGAGCTGTTATTGCCTACTCTAGCGGATTAAACTGGCCAACAGATTTGATGCAATTAGCCTGCCGCGCTGCGTTGCAGCCGCGCTTATGGCACTCAATTTCACGTGGGGTTCAGTGGATCTGTCTGGCGGCAGACCCATGGTCTTGCCCTTGAGGCTAATTCAAGCCTACTGTTGGAGTCCCCCGCCAGTTTTTGCAACTCCAACTAATCCAAACCCTGTCGTGTTCGTATTAATTTGATACTACCCACCCTCCGTTGTGCGATCTGGTAAGGCTTGACTATGATCACAAGCTGGCCACGTGGCTTGACAGCGCTAGTAATCCTGCTCACTTTCTCTTCAAACGTGACCGCCGAACTCTATTTCTGCAGGGAATCGGCGACCGTGTCAATTGATCCTTACAATGTATCGTCCTCTGCTGAAGGCGGCGATGTGCCGTCTCGGCAGGATTGGATTATCGATACAGAGCGAGGCTGGCGTCGTTCAGACTTTCCGGACTACCGCGGCGCCTGTCAGAAAAACAAGGGCTATGTGGTATGCCGCACCGGCAATATAGCGTTTGGCGAGGCTACCCTGTCCATTCACCCTAACGATTCGAACTTTGTCGTTGTCTATCTAGACTATGGGCTAGGTGCGCTAGTATTTGTTGGGAAATGTTCCCGTGGCTAGTCAAATCAGTCTGTCCTGCAGATGTTGCCTTGCGTGCATCGGGCGGTACGCTGGGCTGCTTACAGATGTCAAGACCGCCGTGATCTCGCGCAACATTGGTGTATTGTTACGCTCCCTGGGCACATCAAGCACGCAAAAGCAGGCGAGCCGTTATAACCAGCCTACCAATACTTATCCTTTCCAGTTGGTTGCCCCGCGCTAAACTTTACTTGGTCTGTTTTGTGAATTGCAGTATAACTGAGGTTGGTTGATTCGCTTTCAAGAGAGCCTTGCCTATTGCAATGGTGAGGGAGGCTAGCCGGGGAGAATTGTGATTTACCGGCTCGTGAAACCAGCGCCCGGGCGGAAAACCTTGCTTCAGGCACCAAATAAGCCGCTTCATAAGAACAATTAGCTCCGTGCCATACTGCCTCTCCTCGACATGAGGAAAATCAGCCTCAATATGCGCGGACGAGATATGGACCAACTCCTTGGGGGTATTTAATGTTTTTGCGTCTGTTATTAACGGTTATCGTGACGGCTTCCGCTGCCTCGGCTACTGCTCAGCCATGGGATACGGTGCTGGGAGATGCTCTGGACATGCCTGAAACTGATCCGCACTGGGTATCGGTGCGTGGCAGAGGAGTGGCCTACCTGTTGGATGCCGATTCTGGCAGAGTAGGGGGCACGCTGGACATTTCCAACTTTACACCGGCAGTTCGGCCAGCGATGGATCGTGAGCGCATTTATGCCTACGGATCGTTTTACACGCGCGGCACTTACGGCGATCGCACAGATGTATTGATTGGCTTTGATACCAACACGACGTTGCCTGTCAGTGAAGTGGAAATCCCGCCCAAGGCGGCCGGCATTGGCAATCCCGGCATGATTGGCTTGATCAATGACAGGTTCATCGGTGTCTGGAATATCACGCCAGCGATCACTGTTTCAATCGTCGATCTCGACAGCAATGAGTTTGTCACAGAAATCTCTATACCCAACTGTGCAGGAGTCTACCCAGCAGGAGAAGGCTTTATCTCATCGTGCGCCAATGGAACGATTCAGTATGTTGAAATCGACAGCAACGGCGAAGAAGCTGAGCGTTTCAGTAGCGAAGTCTTTTTTGATTTATTTGAGGATCCGGTGCTGGACTACGCTGTACCTTCCAACGATGGTTGGGTTTTTATGACAATGGAAGGCATGGTTTACGAAGCGCAGGTAAATGGCGATGAAGTCGCTATCAGCGTAGGTTGGCCAATCAATCCGCCAGATACCGGCGCGACCGATCGAAATGGTATGCCGCTATCCAATGACGACGATTGGCGCCTTGGCGGCCGTCAACCTTATGCNTATAGCAGCAATTCAGAGGTTCTTGCGGTCATCATGCATCAGGGCGGCGGCCAGGAGACTTTTGAGGATCCCGGCACCGAGGTGTGGGTTTTNAGCACGGTCTCTCAGCATCGCGGCTATCGCCTTGCCATGGAGGATGGGCGCATGGTTAACAGTGTACAAATAACCCAGGATGATGATCCTTTGATGCTGCTATCCGTTGGTAGTGATATTGAAGTGCGTGAACCCGTTACCGGAAGGCTGCTCAGAACGATCGAAAATCTCTCCGGCACAATCCAGAATCTCTATACAGATTAGGGGGGGGTAAACAGTAAATGATTGACCCATTGATCGTCCTAATTATCTCCGCGTCTTTGGCTCTGCTATTTTACATGGCGGCTCGGCACAAAATGAGCGCGCCTGCCCAATTCAAGGCACAATTAGCTGCTTATGAATTACTACCTGAGTTCATTCTGCCGGCCGTGTCAAAAATGATTCCCTATGTTGAAATGGCTATCGTGTTTTTGATTCTAGTGCCNNTAACNAGACCCGCAGCAGCCGTGGTTGCTGCGCTATTGCTCACGGTGTATGCCCTCGCCATGGCAGTTAATATGCTACGTGGACGAGCTAATATTGATTGTGGCTGTGGCGGCCACCCACAACTACTTTCATTCTGGTTGCTAGTTCGTAACGCCGTCATAATAACCGGAAGCTGCTTGCTGCTCGCTCCGGTCAGCGACCGCGCAGTGGTCTGGATAGACAGCTTGTTTGTTGTTTTGATGACCGCTTTACTCGCCGTGGTCTATCAGCTGGTCGAGCAGCTGGTGCGTAACCATTCCTTCTCTGACGACAGGGTTGACAGTCATGGATAGTTTTCTTGTTGAAATTGTCATGCTGCTGTCTGCAGTCGTTTTGGTGCTGGTGCTAGCCATGTTTGCNTTGGCGCGCCAGATTGGAGTTNTGCATACCCGCCTTGCTCCGGCCGGAGCCTTGATGACCACTGCTGGNCCNAAAGTGGGAGAGTTGGCACCATTATTATCGGTGCCTGATCTTGATGGAAGTTCAGTTGAGTTCGGTGGATCCAGAAACTTGCCGCAACTNTTGTTATTTGTTTCGCCTACTTGTCCNGTATGTAAAGAGCTTGTGCCCACTGCCAAGTCAATGGCGANNAGTGAAAAGCTATCGCTGGTTTTTGGCAGTGATGGCGGTGCAGTACAGAAACATTCTGACTATGTGCGCAACATGGGAATCGAAGAATANCCCTACGTAGTATCACTCGAGCTCGGTATGAAATTTGAAGTCAGTAAGTTGCCATACGCAGTCTTGATTGATGAAAAAGGGGTGCTGCGCTCCAAGGGCCTGGTAAATAGCCGNGAACACCTTGAGAGCCTGGTGGAATCGATGCGCTCCGGNTATGAGTCTATTCANGATTATCTGGTGAAAGAAGAACTAATTGGAGAACAAGCATGAAAAACCGAGAGCAGCTCTTGGNNCAGTTACTGAAGGATCTGGATGCCGCCACTACGGGCGCTGTCCGGTTTCTTTCATCGCGTACTTCGCGTCGTTCCTTTCTTGGTAAACTCGGCATATTTCTCGCCGGCATGGGCGCATTGCCTATGCTGCCAGTGGTNCGCGAAGCACATGCGCAAAGCTCCGATAGCATTCCTGACATGGGTAATCCTGATTCNTGTGACTACTGGCGTTATTGTGCGTTCAGCGGCCAGGCCTGCAGTTGCTGCGGTGGAACTGTCACTCAGTGTCCTCCTGGTTCACAGACTGCAACGGTGGCCTGGGTTGGCACCTGCCACAATCCAGGTGACGGTCGCGACTATTTGATTTCTTATAATGACTGCTGCGGCAAATCNAGTTGTGGTCGCTGTAACTGCCATCGCTCTGAAGGTGACCGGCCAGTCTACTACCCGGGTAAATCTAACAGTATCCTCTGGTGCTTTGGCTCTACCAGTCATGCCTATCATTGCACTCTAGCCCGCATCATGGGGGTAGAAGAAAGCAACGTCGNGGGGCAGTAGTATGCGCCGCTTTTTGCTTGCCACCGCTGTAGTCAGTGCCGCATTGAGTCTGCTGTCATCTNCGGCAGTGGGGCAAAGCAGTCCTCATTTNTTTTTCCTGCAATTCTGTGTTGGTTGTCATCAATACGACGGNACCGGTNTNCCNCCCGATGTGCCGAGCCTGCGTGACGATCTCAGTTATCTGATCGGCAGCNCTGAGGGTCGTGACTTTATGTTGCGTGTGCCCGGGGTTATCGGCGCGCCTGGGAGTGCTGAGCAGGTGGCGGAACTGCTGAACTGGATCGTCGAATCTTTCTACCAGGGGGACTTAGATTTCACTCCGTTCACCCCGGCCGAAGTACTTTTGGGTCGTGAGCGCCCAATGCACGACCCCATCAAGNAACGCCTCGAACTGCTGGCCGGATTTTGAGTTGACCATTTCCCATCGCAAACCCATGTATGTGCCATTGCTATTCATTATGTTGAGTTTTGGATTGACGAGTTTTGAGTCCATCGCGCAGCAGAAAAACCCTCCTGCTTTTTCCTATCTCCTTCACTGCTCGGGTTGTCACATCGAAGATGGTTCTGGCGATCCTCCGGAAGTACCTGACCTGCGCCAGAACCTTGATAAATTGCTAACAAGCGCTGAGGGTCGCGGCTACATGTTGCGGGTACCCGGCGTGACAGATTCACCCATCACCACACAGGAGATGGCCAAGCTGATGAACTGGGTGATCAGTGAGTTTTATCCGGAGTTAGGGAGCTTCGAGCCCTACAGCGCCGCCGAAGTTCAGGTGGGGCGCGAGAGTCGTCTCGCCGACCCAGCCAAGTTTCGCAGAAAGTATTTCCCCCGCTTATTTCAGTAAACCACATCTCTGCACCTGCCTGCTCAGGGCCAGCCGAGAGTCAACGCGATGGGCTAAATTTAACGCCATTTGACTCGCTATTCGAAGAGACGGGGTGTGTGGAAGCAATTATGCGCTCCATAGAGTGTCGACATGAACCTGTCTGCTCGATCAACTTGGTTTCGCAAATATCGCAGCGTACGCATTCTTTAAAATCAATATGCCCGCGGCGAATGGCACCCGTTGGGCAGGCGTGTTCGCAAAGAACACAGACATCACACTGTGGCACCCGTCTGATACGCAGCGGACTNAGTAAGGAGGCTACTCCCAGNGCCGCGCCCAATGGACAGCCGTAGCGGCAATAGAAGCGNGGTACTACCAAGCAGGCTGCCAGTATNGCAATCAGNATGACCCATAGGATTAGGGTGCCGTTCAGAAAGAACAGCGTGCCGAAGGGCTCAAAGTATTGAAATATCGAAACTTCCGCGGCAAGCGCGGCAGCACCGATGATAAGCGTCAGAATAAAGTACTTGAGATAGATAGCCTTGTCATGAAGCGCTTGTGATACCGGGCGCCTCCATCGTCTTGGAGCAAAGCGAGTTAGAAAGTCCTGAACTGCGCCAAAAGGACATAGAGAGGAACAGAATATTCGCCCCCANAGCAGAGTTGTTACTATTGTAAAGGTCGCAAACAGCAGCAATGGAAGACCGCTCAATAAAAATGCTGGCCCCAACTTGATGGAGTTGATGATATGTGAAACAGAAATGAAACTACCATCGAAAAATCCCAGATAAACCACCGTCATGGCGAGGGTTATCCAGCGCAGATGCTCATGCTTGCGNAGAAACGAGGTCATTGCTGAAACCAGAATGAAAAGCAGGATGGTAATGTCAANCCAGGGTGTNACGCCCCAGGGTGGGTCTTTAATAAGTTNGCTAAGCCAATTATCCTCTGCGCGAAGGATGCTCTCTATTTCCTCGGTGCTCAACACATCGTCACCCTGCGCTAACCGCAGCGGCAAGCCGTTCAGCTGGATTTCAATCGTGAATCGCTCTGTGGTGTTGAGGTGGCGGTAGGCGAGAGTAAAAATCCGGGTTATATCGACAGTCTTGGGCAGAACGATGGCCCCAATTAACTGGGCCCGACCCGCGAGCAAGTTGGTTTCTGCCTTGCCCAAAGATACATAGCTGTCGGCGGTGAATCTGCGGAACCAGTTCAGAGAAACGCTGTTATCCTGCTTCACCTGCAACTGATAGTGCTGAAATTTGTCGGCGGCGTTTCCGCCCACTGCAACCAGCAGAATCTCATCTCCGCCATGATAGACGCTGGCGGTGCGCTCAGCTAGGGCGTACTTGTCCTTGCCTACCCAAAAGTCTCCAAGCCCTTCAGTCCCCATGTAAGCAAATGACAGTTTCAGCTCCGCCCCATCCGCTAGCGTAATCTGCATTTGTTGCATCGTGCCGCTGGTCAACATGTCTTCCCAACTGGTTTCGCCCATTAGTTCTCTAACGCGCGTGTTTCTTGCTTCTCGCACAGGATCGTCGGGATCGTAATCCAGATAGATCTCCGCAATCTGGCGAGCAGCATTACGTGCGCCCCGAGCGATGGCAAATACGCTAACGGTTGAGCCAGCAATGCCATCAATATCCTGGTCGATCTGGAATTCGTCGCTGATCGCTTTTTTGCGGAACTGATTCAGCAAACCGGGTTGAGCGAGGAAATCACCTTTTATGCGCAGGTAGGTTTCTTCATAATCGAGAATTTTAACGCCGGTCATATTGAAGTCAGCATCAATACCCACCAGCATATCAATCGCAGCGCTATAGCCTGGTTCTATCGGAGGGACATCGGCGCTGAGAAAGGCATAGCCAACTAACTCGCGCTGTCGACTTTGAGCATTTGTGCGATAGCCGGGCCAGGTGGCAGGGTTACCCTGCTTTTCGCCGAACGTCTCTGCCATCGGCAATACTTCATGCAGCCATTCAGTCAGCACATCGGTAGAAAAGGGTGTGGGCACAGGGTCGAGGGATTGGCCAACAACGGGCCGCGCCATTCCTTGAGAGAGAGTTAGCAGCACCAGCAGCATTAGTAGAGCTATGGTTTTCTGTATTGGGTTCATTCTTCAAAAACTCAATCTTGCCTATGGGAGTCAATGACCGGGAAGAGAGGCGTAGAGTTAGGGTAAAGAGATGATTGAGGTTGGTCCTGGCTCTGCTGCAGCCAGGGCCAACCTGCCAGACTGTCATTACTGTAAGAACCTATCCACCAATCTGCACATAGCCCTGACGGCCAAGCTCAATCAGAGTGGTAAGCGCCCAGTAGTCTATCTGGATCTCATCCAGCAGATCATCTTCCTCAAGGCCACGTGATAACACGCCCTGCCCGCAAAGATGAAATTCCACACCAGCAGCATGCAGCATCTTGATCAGATCGATATTGGGATTATCTTTACCATCATGCCGGGCTCTGAATTCTTCGTTGGTCAGCCCGATCAGGCCTGAACCCCGGTGCATGACTATAGCTATCTTGCGGTTTTCTTCTGGTACACCGAGTTTAGCCAGAGTGTTGATGTAGCGAGCGATCAGCGGCAGCATAGGGTATGGATCGTCCAGGTTGTCATCCTCCACTACCAGATCGAACACAACCTTGTATTCAGTATTTGAATCTGGGGTGAGGTGGGCACCGGGATAGTCGCGGCTAGCACCGTAGCCCGGTATGGGCAGTTCGTCAGCAGCAAACGCAGGGGTTAATAGAAGTAAGGCAGTCAGTGTGACGAGCAATTGCTTTAAAGTTTTCATATTTAGGGTTCTCCTTTTGGATGACTGAAGCCTAAATTAACAGGGGCAGAATACAAGGAGACTCAGCCCTTTGATTTGTCTGTTCGTCAGTCAAACCTTGAGGATTGGCTGTTTTGATCAGCAAGTTTCGTCAATCAGGCAAAATTCGTGTCGAGTTGTCTCAATTCCTCGCCAAGGTACTGTGCCAATCGCAGCATGCCGAATTGACCCGCTGCCGTCTCCGCGTCCGAATTATAGTTGGTGTTGGTGTTCACGTCGTAGGCGTAGACCCTGCCAGCAGAATCCTGGATAGCCTCAATGGCCGCTACCTGAACACGGTTAGCCTGTAAAAAAGTTTCACACTGTTCGATGAAGTAGGGATGATAGTCTGTCAGGATTTCGAATTTAGCCTTGGGTCCATCTTGCTCTGCGTCCGTGGGGCAGAACAACCCTTCAACTGAACAGACATCGGCGGGACACAGTTCAAATCCTTCTGACGTGTCCACTTTTACAGCATAGAAGAACTTTCCGTCGATGAACTCGTGTCGAATAATGTGCGGCGTGGGTGCCTGGATGTACTGCTGGATCAGGGTAATGCCATCTACCGGTTCATCGAAACCGGGTCCATCGAGATATCCCCGCATTGCTTCAATCGAGTGGAAAAGCTGTACGCCCTGACCCTTGCCGGCGCGATTGTGCTTGGTGATGAAGCTCTCCGCATCTAACTCTTCAGCAGCCTTGACAATGTTTTTCTTTCCTACCGCTGCGAGTGTCTTTGGCGTTGCTATACCGGACTGATTCAGCGCCATATACTGGTTGACCTTGCTTATCTCAAGTCGAAGCGCCCGGCTGCCGTTGATCACATTACGTCCATGTCGCTCCAGCCAGGCCAGCACTGCCTCCGCGTATTCAGGTGCGAAACGATGGTTGCGGGTGTGAGATGACGCACTAATACGGCTGTAAAACACCCCTTCAGGGGGTTCGCTGGAGAGATCAAAGTGGCCCTCATCAAGGTGCCATAACTCGTAAGCGAGGTTGAGCTCTTCTAATCGGTTTTTTAGGTGCACCGTCCATTCGTTATTTTCGTGTAGTACAAAGATTTTTGCGGACATTGCTAGTTACCTGCTTTTCCGGGCCAGGATCTGCCCCCAGTATGAATATACCTGCGACTCTTGTTCAGCGATACCGCAGTAGTTCTCTCTCAACATAGCCGGACAGTGCAAAAAAGGGGTGGCAGATTNCGGATGATGCAGTTCCCTNAATCGACTGAGCCCTCTGCATGGATTCAACGCGAGGAACTGCATTGCTGCCTCAAGCCATGGGAGCGAGCATTGGGAGCAAAGATTAACTGCTGTTATTTTGGGGCAGCAATGGTCTGGCGCTGTTCACCAATACCTCCAATGCCCACTCTAACTACATCACCTGGCTCCAGATATTGCGGTGGATCCATGCCATCCCCGACACCAGCTGGTGTGCCGGTAAAAATGATGTCGCCCGGATACAAAGTCATGAACTGGCTAAGGTGACTGACGATTTCTTTTACGCCAAACACCATGTCGGCAGTATTCCCCTGTTGACGCATCTCACCGTTGACCTCAGACCATATTGTAAGGTCCTGGACGTCTTCTATCTGATCACTGGAGACGAAGTAGGGGCCGACCGGAGCGAATGTGTCCGCGGATTTACCCTTGGTGAACTGGCCGCCACGCTCTCNCTGGAATGCGCGTTCTGATACATCGTGACCNACAGTATACCCAGCGATATAGTCGAATGCCTCTTCTTCTGATATGTACTGCGCGCGACGCCCGATCACTACCACCAGNTCTGCTTCGTAGTCCAGCTTGCGGCCATTGCGAGGCTGAATCACTTCGTCAAACGGCCCAGTTAATGCTGATGTTGCTTTCATGAAGGTCAGGGGCTCATCAGGTAACTGAACTTCCATCTCTGCTGCATGATTAATGTAGTTGAAGCCTATCGCAACGATCTTGCCGATACCGGTCAGGGGCACGCCGAGGCGTGGGTTTCCGGCGACAATAGGTAGATCAGCAGTCGGGATCGCGGCTATCTCATCCAATAAAGCGGGTGAAAGCGTCTCAGCTGTGATTTCGCTTACGCGACTTGAGAGGTCCCGTAGTTGGCCCTGGACATCGATAATGCCGGGTTTTTCGCTTCCCGCGGGGCCAAACCTCACGAGGGTAACGTCCGCCACTGCGCAGTTCATTGTAAACAAAAGGAAAAGGTAACTGCCAAATTTGACTATTTTTTGTTTTAACATCGAGAGCCCTCTGTTTAATCAGCGTCAGTCCATTCGATGCAAGAGTATACTTCGGCGTGGGCCGGGTAGACAGTGCAATTGCGCTTGACCAGTTGTATGCTCGAACTGACGATTCGATAAAATAATAGTTAGGAATTTTAGTCATGTTAGGTAAGGGGATTCTCTGGTTATCTGCTGTTATGTTCACGGGTTATGGCGTGTTGAGCCTGGTTTCACCGGCGACGCCAGCAGATTTCGCCGGCCTTGGAATATTAAATGGCGATGGATTTGCTGAGATCGGCGCCATGTATGGAGGCTTACAAACAGGGCTCGGGCTCTACTGTGGCTTCGCTGCTATCAATCGAGAGTTCTACCGTGCTGGCTTGGTGCTGCTGGTAGTTGGCATCGGTGCGCTGACATTGGCTCGGCTGCTGTCCTTGATGCTGAGTCCTGACGCGGTGAGCGCCTATACTTGGGGTGCTCTTAGCTATGAGTCACTTACCACTATTGTTGCTTTACTGGCCCTGAAAACGCGTGGGCGGCCATTACCAGCGGCTCAGAATTAAGCACCCGTGAACTCAATGTCCAATAATTCTTCGCGCTAAGCAGAGAGTATGTCACAACACGAATATATCTTTATCGCGGTTTCAATCATCCTGGGTCTGGCACTTACCCGTTTGCTCCACACCATGGGCATGATCGTGCGCAGTCACGAGCGAGTCGTGTTTCATTGGGCACCCATTACCTGGGCGCTGAGTGTGCTTGTTTTCATTCTGCATTTATGGTGGATTGGCTGGGGTCTTCGCAGCATTGATGAGTGGCAGTTTCTTGATTTTATGGTGCTGGTGTTTGGATCGATTTTTCTCTACGGTGCCGCAGAACTTGCCCTATCACCCCCGGAAAGTGATTCCCTTCATCTGCTGAACGAATCCCGCCGCCTTGGCCGTTTGTCGGCGCTTTCGATGTTGATGTATTTCCTGGTTGGACCCTACGTCAATATTTTCATGTACGGCTATGGTGTGTTGCCTTCCATTACTGTCCCCTCTGCCGGCATTGGCTTGATGGTTTTGGCGATATCGAAACCAGAAAAATTTCCCATGTGGACGGTACTCTTTGCCGCCTACTCAGTGTTCATTCTGGCGCTGACTATCTGAGGCATTGGGGTCCGAAATTAAGAATCATCAGTACAGAGGTTTAGAAGCCATTATAGAAGAATCAACCCGGGCCGCTTTCTATTGCTGGAATTCGTGTTCCTCGCGTTGTTGGGGGGTGAGCCATCGCAGCCGCCGGCTTTCGCTGGCAGCAAGCGAAAAGATGGGCGAGACCGCAGAGCTAAGTTAAACCTTTTGGGGCACACTTGCTGCGTGAACATTCAGCTTTGATAGGTCCAAGGGTTTACGCGTTCGCGACCGCCATTGTGTTTGTTTGCCGTTTCCTGGGTTGAAGGCCCCTCGCAGAGTCGTTTGCTGCCAATTTAGGGCTGTTCAAAACGCTTCACGTAGCCCCGTAATGCGTGGCTCTTGACTTCCCCGGATGCAAGGGTCAATTCTTAAGTTAACAGTGATCATATCCATGGGACGAAAAGGTAGCTATTTTTGCCAATTCAGGTAAAATGCGCGCCGTTTAGTCTTCCGGCTACGTTTTTTATTCCAATAAGTCCAAATAATGTTAGAGCACGTATCTTCAGCGTAATCAGGCGTTTGCCTGCTGCCCTTAGGTTCGTGCCCCAACTGGATGGTCGAGTCGCGCTTTGCAGATCGACATATCTTTAAGGAGAGTCGGAAACCGAAGGGAGCTTGAATGCTTTTAGCTCTTAAAAGAAATAAATTTATCAAGGGGATTGCCCATGAAATTAATCAGCAAAAAATGCCGAGTCAGCTTGGCTGTTGCAGCCGCGATCGGCGCATCAGCGCCCGGCGTGGTTTCGGCTCAATCTGACGAAGCCGTCGAAGAAGTCGTTGTCACCGGTACCAGGTTGAGAACTACCAACGTGACTGCAGCATCGCCGCTTGTCCAAATCGGTGCGCAGGAAATTGACGACCGCGGTGTCGCCCGAGTAGAGGATGTCGTTAACATCCTTCCTAACGTATTTGTCTCCCAAACGTCTGAAGTTGCAAACGGCGCGTCAGGCACATCTACTCTTAATTTGCGCGGTCTTGGTTCGAATCGAACCTTGGTTCTCATCGATGGCAAGCGGCTTCCCTTCGGCAGCCCGTTTTCTTCATCTGCTAACGTGGATATGGTTCCAGCGAGACTCGTCGAGCGCGTGGACGTCCTGACTTCAGGCGCTTCTGCGGTATACGGATCCGATGCCGTCGCCGGTGTTGTAAACTTCATCACAAAGCGCAACTTCGAAGGCTTTGAGCTAGATTATCAATACGGCTGGAATGAAAACCCCAATGAGAACGGGTTTATGGCAGATGTGCTTCAGCGTAATGGTATTGCCAACCCCGGTGGAGTTACCGCTGGCGAGGCTGGCTTAATCTCCATGCTAATGGGCGTTAATACGTCAGACGGTGCTGGCAACATCACTATCTTTGGCAGCTATGAGGATCAAGAGGAGCTATTGGGCGCGGATCGCGATACCGGTGCCTGTACGCTTGGTGGAACATCCACTATCAACTGCGTAGGTTCTTCCAACTTCCGTCGTTTCAACGGCACTCTTGGCAACGGTGTGACCGGTACCATGTTCCAGCAAGCCGACGGCACGCTGACTCCTTTCGCTGGTGGTGCGGCGGAAACTTATAACTTCGGTGCGCGCAACCATTACCAGCGCCCCGTTGAGCGCTGGAACCTCGGCGCTAGCGGTCATTACGAGATTAGCGGTGGTCTAGAAGCATATGCAGACACCAGCTACATGAATAACGTGACAACAGCCCAGATTGCTGAGTCGGCGTCATTCAACCGACCTTTTGAAACCAACTGTGACAACCCTCTGCTTCAGGCAGGTCGCGGTCCAAGCGGCGCCGGCTCGCTCACCTTTGCTGACTTTACTGGCACGAAGGTGGACGGTGTGTTCACAAGTTGTAATGATCTGCTGACCGCTGGGGAATCCCCTGACGTGCAATTCATTAACTCTCACCGTAATGTTGAAGGTGGACCACGCATCAGCACCTATGAGAATAGTTCCTGGCGCGCGGTTGCAGGTCTTCGCGGTGATCTCACTGACGAATTTTCATTCGACGTCTACGCCCAGTACTCCGGGACCGAGGGAACTCGAATCTCTCAGCGCGACTTGAACTTCAAGCGCGTACAACAAGCTTTGTTTGTTGTTGCCGACGCAAATGGCAACCCTGTTTGCCGCGATGCCAGCGGTGGCTGTGTGCCTTGGAATATCTTTGAGCGTAATGCTGACGGCAGCACAGCGGTGACTAGTGCGGCGACAGATTTCATCCAGGGCGTGGGCATCGTTACTGGTGAGACTGAGCAGTTAGCTTATGGTGGTACGATTGAGGGCGACCTTACCAACTATGGCCTGCAGAGCCCTTGGGCGGACGCCGGCGTAACTGGTTTGATCGGTTTTGAATCGCGTACAGACGAACTCCGTCGCCTAGCTGACGATATCTCCAAGATTTCAGGTGGCCGAGGCCTGACCGGTACCGGTGGCGCGACGCTTCCAATTGCCGGTAAGATTGAAGTCGATGAAATCTTCACTGAGCTCTCAATTCCTGTAATCCAGGGCGCGGCATATGCCGAAGAAGTAGGCATCTCAGCGGGTTATCGCTACTCTGACTACACCACGAGTGGAAACAACATCAGCAACTCGTTCGATACCGACACCTGGTTTGCCGGTGTGAGTTGGGCGATTAATGACGAAATCCGGGTTCGTTACAATGAATCAGTCGCTATTCGCGCGCCAAACGTTTTCGATCTATATGTTGGTATCAACACTGGCTTAGTTGACTTATCCACTGGAGAGAACGGCTTGTTTGACCCTTGTGCCTCAGCGGCTGGCGTGGCGCCCGCTGCCTCTGCAGCAGCTTGTGCCAGAACTGGTGCATCTGCTGCTCAGTATAGTGCTGGTATTGAGGACAACCCTGCGGGTCAGTACAACCTGATCACGGGCGGGAATCCCAACCTAATCGCTGAGTCTGGTGCAACCACCACTATCGGTGTTGTGTACACTCCAAACTGGTTGACGGGGCTCTCTGTCGCTATCGACTACTTCGACATCGAAGTTACAGATGCGATTGGCAGCATTCCTGCTCAGTCAAGCCTTGACGGCTGTCTCGCGGGTGGTCCAGGCTCCGAGACTTTTTGTGGCCTGATCCAGCGTGACACTGCCGGCACGCTCTGGTTGAGTAATGACGCGCCTGGCGGTGGTCTTGCGGGTATCAGCCAGCAGAATGCCAATATCACTTCACTCTCCACTAAGGGTATTGATATCAATGTTGGCTATGCTATGGACTTGTCAGACATCGGTTTGGACGACTGGGGTTCGATCAATGTTGATTATGCTGCAACAGTGCTGGATACAAGTGACTCAGTGCCATTTTCCGGTGCAGACGTGATTTCGTGTCGAGATTACTACGCGGGTCAGTGTGGTCTTCCAAGCCCGCAGTATCAACATCGACTGCTTGGCACTTGGGCGACTCCTGTAGACGGCCTGCGCGTGGCGTTGACCTGGCGTCATGTCGGCGAGACTACCCTCTACGGGTTGGATTCCGCTGCTGCCTCAGCGCGCTCTGAGCAGATGAATGACTACATGGAGTCCAGAGATTATCTTGATATCTCTGCAAACTATGCGCTCACAGACAACATCACTTTCCGCGCTGGTATGAACAATGCCACTGCAGAAGACGCGCCGTTGTCTACTAACGTAGGTACAGGAACAGGTAACAACAACACCTATCCTGGTCTGTTTGACGTTAACCGCTTCTTCTTTGCGGGTGCTACTTACAGGTTCTAACAGCCGTCAGGCAGTTAGAACTAAACAGAAAGGGCAGACCGCGGTCTGCCCTTTTTTTTGGCCAGAATTTACCGTCTCTTGTGAGGTGTCTCAGTCCACTTGACCATAAAAAACAAGAGAAGTGTACAGATGGGAGAAGGGGCGGGTGAAGGGTATGGGGTTAGATTAAAGTACAGTACTGTATTTTTTGTTTGGCCCCTTTATTAAGAAAGTGTCAGTGAAATGATCAGTAAGTGTCTACAGCTTTCAACAAACGGTTCACGAAGCCCTTTTCGTCTTCGCTGAGTTCGGGTTTCCACACCTCAAAGATCAGTATAATTCGGTCCTCATTCGAACTATTCCAGGCCTCGTGCTCCACGGTATCGTCGAACAGCCAAACCTTGCCCGTCTCCCATGCACGAACATCATTACCTACCCTGAACCCGCAACCGCCGGGAACGATGAGCGGCAGATGACAAATCAAACGAGTATTGATCATGCCGTTGTGGGGTGGGATCTTGGCACCCGCTTTGAGGCGTGAGAACAGCACATTGGGGCAGCGACTGGAAGAAAACACCAGAGGTAGTGCCGCCATCACAGAGGTGGTTTTTGGGCAGCGCGCCTGATTCTCGGTTATCGGTTCGCCGTTATACCAAAGATAAAATGCCCCCCAGTCCTGATTGTCTTTCAGGCCGTGCAGGTCGTAAGCAGGGCGGCTGCCACTGGACTTGAGGTAGGCGCCAAACTCCGTTTGCTCGCGCTGCAGGGCCTGCGCCTCGGATAGAATATCCTCAAATGCCGCCTCTACCGCTGGCACCCAGTCAAAGTGGGCGGTTTCGGAAAACTCCTGCAGTGGCAGTCCCGGAAAATGAATCTGTTTGGGTTCTGGGTAATAGATGCGTCGCTTGCCCAGCAGCATGTCGACGGCTTGCTGCATTCGCATGGTGTCGCCTTTGGTGTTATCGATTAAGTCTCCGACCGTGTCGTTGAGATGACGGGTGAAGTCACCTGTGAGGCTTTCTATGCGCTCTCGGGCCCGCTGCACGTCGGCCCCCATGTCAGGGGCAAGTTCCGCCTGGGTCGGTATATAATTGAGCGCATCTCGATAGAAGGCTGCTGCGGCCTGGCGGTCACCAGCTTTGAAGTAGGCGTCACCCTTGACTACGATCGCCCGCGGGTTGCGGGGCTCGTGTGCGAGTGAGCGGTCAGCCGCTGCCATNGCGTTTTTCATGTCGCCCTGATCCCGGCTCGCGAGCGCGAGCACCCCCCAGACCGCAGCGTTATCCACGCCCTGCTCAATGAGTGATTCGAGTATTGCTCGTGCTTGTCCAGGTATACCGCTCTGCAGTGCCATTATGGCNTCCTGCAGGGGATTGCTGTTGTCTTGAGTGCCTGTCACTGAGGGCTTCCTTTGAAGGTACTTAACTAGGGGCAATACAGGTCAGTGCAACACCGGGCTTTTTGATATTCCCCCGGTCAGCCGATTCACATCTATCGACCTGGTTGTAAATTCTAACAGCCTTTCGCTGACTACGACTAAAAATTACGGTCAGACTTTGGTCTACGATTCTTTATGGAGTTTCGAGCTGAGTGCTTAAAGGGAAATGCAAGATACCGCTGTATTAATACGCCTACTCTTCTGACCTCTTTAGGCCACTTAGTGCGATCTTGATTACTAGGTTTTAGTTACTTGTTTAGCTCTTGCTTATTCACCTATCCGATTATGGTTATAGCCTCTTATAATTCACTGTTCCACGCCACCTCTAATATGTTGGTTTGGCCATATGATTTCCACATTTAGCTACTATTATTCTGATCAGCCTTATCTGTAAACTCTATTTATAGCAACAACTTACAACTTTGATGAAAAAATCGTTTCAAGATGTACCCATTTAAATAAGTGGTCGTCTTAATAAATAAGGGTGCACACCTGATCCAACANCCAAATTCTTACAGCTTGGAGAAGTNTCATGAGAAAGTAGATTTTTTCAATCGCAGTAGCCGCTGCAATCGCCATCCCCTCGCTGGCCAACGCATATGTGGAGGTTCAAACTGTCGAACAAGACAAAGTCCTGGTTAGCTTTTGCATTAGTCAAACAGCCTCTGAATAAGGCCGAGCAAACCTTAAATGCACTAGTCGTGCAGCTGCAAAGCGAGTTTNCGGTCCCAAGGATGCTCGTTCAGCAGGATCACTGTCTGCAGCGTCGGACAACAGGGCTTGTTTCAGTAANGCCGTGCGCAGGCGATGAGAACCGTCGAATCTGGCAATAGCAATATCGCTGCAGTCACCTCTAAGAAAATNTAGAACGATCAGAACAAATCAAGCGGAGCCGCCATGTTTTTAACCATTTCGATTCGGCTTGAGTTTTCAAGGCTCAGATTTCAGTCAGATAAAGCTGCATCTCAATTTTATGTTGCTTAGCAGCTTGCATAAAAATTTCTATTGCACTCAGATCAAATGAGTATTCCTCGAAGCGAAACCCTTCTTTTAACGTGTTATCTGGCGGTTCTCGCCAGATCGTCAGCTTGCGTGGCACAATTTCATTTCGCGAGACTGCACTGGGCGTGCGCAGCAAAATTTTATAAACTCTTAACTCCTGCGTGCCATCAGCCCTGGTTTGGTGGCATTACAATGACTCAGAGGAAACCAAAAGCATGATTACGCGCTTCTCCCAACTCTTGTCACAGCGTTTAATCGGTCTGCTTATTTTGCTAGCACCCGCAATTCTGTTGGCTCAAGACGATGCACGGCCACTTACTATCGATGACCTGATGAGCATGAAGTCTTTGTCTGGACCTGTGCTCAGCCCGGAGGGTAGCTGGGTTGTCTATTCGGCGCGCGAGCGTGACATGGAAGAGGACAAATCTCAGTCCCAGCTCTGGGCGGTTCCAACCTCTGGTGGTGATCCNATTGCGATGACTTCCTTCGAGACTTCAGCCGATAATCCGCGATGGAGTCCGGACGGAAAGTACCTGTCATTCACCGCTAGCAAAGGAGATGGCGCGGAAACCCAGGTCTGGACGCTTAATCGTGAGGTCGGCGGTGAAGCCATCCAGCTTACCAACGTCAAACAAGATGTGAATGATTACGCCTGGTCTCCAGATGGCAGTCGTTTGTTGCTGGTGATGACAGACCTCAAGCCTGAGCTACTCAATGAAGATGAAGACGATGACGATGCGGCGCAACCCTATGTGATCGATCGCATGCAGTTCAAGCGTGACTANCGTGGCTACCTGGATCGCCGCCGCGAGCATATCTACGTTTTCACTCTTGGNGATGAAGAAATGATCCAGGTAACTCACGGCGATTACGACGATGCTGATCCCGTCTGGAGTCCTGATGGGAAATCCATTGCCTTTGTAAGTGATCGCTCGGCTAACCCAGATTTGAATTACGGATCGGATGTTTTCATTGTCGACGTTGATGATGAGAGTCATCCAATTACCCAGGTGACCAGCAACGAAGGGCGCGATTACTCCCCTACATTCAGCCCTGATGGCAGGCGCATCGCGTACGTCACATCTACTGGCCCCGATGTAGGCGGTTCTGCGCTGACTCCTACCAAGTACCTGGCAATTACGGATGTGGATGCGGACCAGCGCGAAATTCTGACCCCCGATCTGGATCGCAATGTCTCGAATCCGCAATTTTCAGCCAATGGTCGAGATATCTATTTNCGCCTGGAGGACAGCGGCATGAATCATCTGGCCCGTGTGCGTGCCCGAGGTGGCGATGTAGTCCGAGAAATCGCTGGCGATGTCAGCGTTCGAGATTTCGATATGGCCAGCGGTGAGATCGTGGTGAGCCTCGCCACATCGTCGTCGCCAACTGAACTGTTCGCATTTGATGGCGAGTTGACTCAGCTTTCGCAAATAAGTTCAGAGGCACTGAACGGAGTGGCGCGGGCAGAGGTCGAGAAGCGGCGCTTCGACAGTGCGGACGATACGCCGGTGGAAGCTTTCTTTGTGAAACCTGTTGGCTACCAGGAGGGGCAGAGATATCCGACAATTTTGTGGTTGCATGGAGGNCCAGCCTCGCAATTCAACTGGGGNTACAATGATACCGCCCAGCTGTTTGCTGCCAATGGTTATGCTGTGATTATGCCTAACCCACGCGGCTCAACCGGCTACGGCGCGGAATTTGCCCATGGCACTGTGGCNGCCTGGGGTGAGAATGATTTTGATGACGTCATGGCAGCCATCGATCATGGCATTGAGATTGGCCTGGTAGATCCGGACCGCACCGGTGTCGGTGGTTGGTCCTACGGCGGCATCCTGACCAACTACGTAATCACCCAGACCCAACGCTTTAAAGCAGCGATGTCCGGCGCCAGTCTTGGCTTGGTAGCCTCAAACTATGGCCACGACCAATACCAGCTAATGTATGAGCTTGAGTTTGGTCTGCCTTGGGAAAACCCTGAGTTATGGGCTGAGCTGTCTCCTTTCAATAAAGTTGAAAACATTATCACACCGACTCTGTGGATGGGTGGCGAGGTGGATTGGAATGTGCCCATCAATAACTCCGAGCAGATGTATATCGCTATGAAGCGTTTGGGGCAGGAAACCCAACTGGTAGTCTATCCAAACGAGCACCATGGCATTCGCAGGCCCACCTTTCAGAGGGACCGCTTCGAGCGCTGGATTGCTTGGTTCGACCNGTATCTGAAGCCAGGTGCTGGACCAGTTGCGCAGAGTGATTGAGATTAATGCCCCGGCAANAATCCAACGGGATTGCTCTGTGGTCCATGATTGCGGGATAGAAACGGGCGAATAATATAAGACCCGGCGATATCGNGGCCGGGCTGTTTCAACTCAACTTATCGCTGCTTATGCACAAGCGAGCAGTGCTCGCGCTTGAACACCATATTTCTAAAAGTTTCCCTTAAAACGGTCTGAATGTACTCAAAGCGAAAATTTATTCACGAGATAAGTGTTATGTCTATTAAGAATTGGTCTACTCCAATAAAGCCAGCAAGCCTTTGGTTTTTAATGCNGGTGTTACTGCTCCCTTTTNCTGCGATAGCATTAAGCCAGGATCTTTTTTCCGCCCGCGACGTGTTCGAGCTGGAATATGCGACTGATCCGCAGATTGCNCCTGGTGGTGAGCGCATTGCTTATGTTCGGCGCAGTAACGACATCATGACGGATCGCACTCGATCCAATATCTGGTTGTTGCGGGCAGATGGCTCCGATCATCGACCGCTGCTGTCTGGCACTGCAAACTACACCTCGCCNCGCTGGTCTCCGGACGGGACGCGGCTTGCTTATCTTTCAAATGAAGAAAGAGGTTCACAGCTCTATGTGCGCTGGATNGATACTGGCCAAACTGCGCTTCTGACCAATATTCAGAATTCAGCATCCAACATCAGTTGGTCACCCGATGGCAAGACCATCGCCTTCACCATGAATGTGAAGTTCGACAGTAAGCCCTTTTCCGTTAGCATGCCGGACAAGCCTGAGGGCGCAGAGTGGTCCCCAGCATTCAAATATGTCACTGAAACCCGCTATCAGGCCGACGGTAGCGGCATTCTGGAACCCGCTTACTCCCATGTGTTTGTAGTACCTGCAGAGGGCGGAACCCCACGGCAGCTCACCCAGGGCAACTTCAATCATCGTAGTCAACTAAGTTGGACGCCTGATAGCGAAGAAATCCTGTTTTCGGCCAACCGCAATGAGAACTGGGCATTACAGAGTCGCGAGGCTGATCTTTTCGCAATAACCCTGGCNGGGGAACTGCGTCAGATTACCTCTGAACCCGGCGTGGAAACTGCGCCGCAGGTTTCGCCTGACGGCAGGCTTATCGCCTACGGTAAAACGGACAATGCGAAGCTGGCCTATCGTAATCGCTACTTATATGTCATTGGTGTCGATGGCTCAGGTGACAGAAACCTTTCGGCGGACATNGATAATTCGTTGTCTGATTGGAGCTGGGATGGCAATAGCGCATTGTATTACCAGGTTACCAACCGCGGTGTTACCGAGGTGGCGCGCGTAAGCCTTGACGGGGGGCATCAGACCATCACCTCTGGCATGGGCGGAGAATCTCTAGGCCGGCCCTATACCAGTGGCTCTTTCGCGGCAGTATCGAATCTTTTGGTGGTAACCAAAGGCTCGGATACCCGTCCGGCAGACTTGTTCGCTATCCGCAATCGTAGCGAGACGCGACTCACCGAGTTGAACGAGGACTTGCTGGCACACAAAAATCTGGGNCAAGTGCAAGAGATTATCTACGACTCGTCAATTGATGGTGAAGAGATTCAGGGTTGGTATCTCATGCCGCCCGACTATGATCCCAAACAAAGCTACCCTCTGATACTGGAGATTCATGGTGGCCCCCATTCAGCCTATGGCCCACACTTTTCCGCAGAAATGCAGCGCATGGCTGCGGAAGGCTATGTGGTGTTTTTTAACAATCACCGTGGTAGTACTAGNTACGGTGAACGCTTCGCCCTGCTGCTGCAGAATAAATATTCTTCTGAATATGATTTCGCCGACCACATGTCAGGCATTGACGTGCTGATTGAGCAGGGTNTCGCCGACCCGGATCGACTTTATATTACTGGAGGGTCAGCTGGAGGAATCGCGGCTGCCTACGCTATTGGGTTGACTGACCGATTCAAGGCAGCCGCTGTTGCCAAGCCGGTGGTGAATTGGGTATCAAAAGTGCTGACGGCAGACAGTGGCATCGGCCAGATCGCTAACCAGTTTCCGGGNATGCCCTGGGAGAATATCGATGACTATTGGCAGCGCTCACCGCTGTCGCTTATACCAAACATGACTACGCCAACCCTGCTTATGACCGGCGAAGCCGACAGGCGCACGCCAATCTCTGAGACTGAACAGATGTACCAGGCCCTGAAGATTCAGGNAGTGGACGTGGTGATGATCAGAGTGCCAGGCTCACCTCATGGGATTGCAGGCAGGCCGTCGAGATTGATTGGTAAGGTTGAGCACATTCTNGCCTGGTTTGAGAAGTACTAGTAGCTGCAGACAGCCAATTTAAGGGGGCAGAGAGGGGCAAGTGATCGCTTTGTCCCCTTGATGCATCTCATTNTAACTTTACAGCTATTCGCGCGCGTTGGGGGCCGTCCAGGGGGGCTAACCTCGGCGCCAGCCGCCTGTACAGCTGTTGAATAACGGTATTATTGCTCGCTCGTACTTGAGNGATGCGGGCTATTCGGCTGGTTTGAAAGCCAGCAGCACATTGCCGGAGACCTGGCTGAAGGAACCATAGCCCGAGCCGACGAATAACATGCCAGATCCGGCAGCGATCGAATGGCTATCGATCGAACCACCATAACCTTCCACACCGTTTACGGTGTCGAAATCTGTGGCTGTGTCATATTCAAATAGCACTTCCCCGGAATCTGCATTGAAAACGAACAGGCGGCCGTCTAGCCCTGCTGCAATAACTGCGCCATCTACGGTCAGCGGGGCGGCTGAAAATCCGTAAAGCCCCTCGCAACGACGCAGGCGATCGTCGCGCCCCTCACAATCTGACTCAACTTCGTAGAACCAGCTTGGTTCGCCTGTGCCAAGAAAGAAAGAATAAAGACCAGGGCGACTAACCTGTCCCATGCCGCCAGGATCGTTTACNGTCATAAAGGCGCGTTCTGCGTCTGTCGTGATGCCCCAGTGATTGCCGCCCAATGCTGTGCCTTCTCCAATTTGCTGGTTCCAGACCAAGGCGCCGGAATCAGGATCAAGCGCCCAGATGTCGCCAGACTTTTGCCCAGCTACCAGCAGTTCGCGGTTACCGGCTTCTACCAGGATAGCAGGGCCGCCGAAATCATAGTCAACGGAGTTGGTGTCATCCAGGATAATGCAGTTGGGACCACCGGCACTGCAGCCAAAGTTCCACATGTCATTTGCTAGTGCCTGGAATACCCATTTCTCCTCTCCGGTTTCCAGATCCAGCGCGATAATCGCGTCGCTGGTACCGGTAGTAGGATGCGAAGTGTTTTCCCCAGTGGTGACATAGATCTGAGCCCGAGCCGCATCGATTGTCGGAGTGGTCCAAATGGGCGCGCCGGAAGGGCCGCGTTGCTTAACGCCAGTGGAACTCTCCATGCCAGTGAACTGGGCCGCCGGCATCGTGTGGTATTCCCAGATCTTTGCGCCGGTACGGACATCCAGTGCCGTGACGGCGCCGTGGTTTTCACAGCACTCGTAATTCGGATTACCACCCGTTATCACACCCGAACCTGAAACCGGAACAATGATGCGGTCTTCGTGAATTACAGGCGTGCCAGTAAGCATACCCTGATTGTTCGAAGCTTGGCCGCTGGCACCCCAGTTCTGTTCGCCAGTTTCAGCACTGATGGAATGGATCATGCCGCGTTGATCGCTGAACACGAGAATCCCTTCACCATCAATAACCCCATAAGCCATAGAGGAGCGCAGGCGAGTGCCGGCGTTGTAAACCCACTTCGCGCAACCTGATTCGGTATCCAGGGCAAAAACGCGACTGGCATCTGTGGCCGAGTAGAAAATCGTTGAACCGACAATCACTGGTGCTGCGCGCATGCTGGAAGTTGCTGGAAAGGCTATCGCCCAGGCTAACTCCAGGTCTGCCAGATCGGCGGTGGTCAGACTCGCTTGGG
Organism: Gammaproteobacteria bacterium; assembly: GCA_002684935.1. Taxonomy (GTDB): domain Bacteria; phylum Pseudomonadota; class Gammaproteobacteria; order Pseudomonadales; family Pseudohongiellaceae; genus UBA9145. The sequence continues at coordinate 16,033 of NYWC01000048.1, read as the reverse complement.
CTGCGCTGATATAGCGTGGGTTATTGCCCGCAGCATCGGTGTAGGTAAAAGATACTGTTTGGCTCAAATCGACAGCCCGGCCACCGGCAGCACACATGCTCGCTNTGACCCAGTCCTCGACGCCTTCGCCGGCGTCCTGCTGAGCCGATGCTGCATGTGCAAAAGCCAGACCAGTGANNAGTGCGGTGGTCAGGCCCAGCAGTGCGCGAAAACGAGTGAGATTTTGGGAATAAATTGTCATAACAGTACCTTCTGGTTGAATCATCATAGGATGTGCGATTNCAATTAGGTTCGTATGGGTCNCATGGTAAGTCATTATAAAGTTAAAAACACAAGAAATAGACGNCCAGCNCCAGCTGTTACAACCAATCCCCANNTCAGTCTGCCGATTGGCTAAAAAGNACTNGNTAAAANCCNTGCGNAANTCGANCTGGAANTNACGCCAAGAATGCTGAAAAAGATTGTCAGCACTATCAAATAATCTACCAAAGCTGAACGGAACACCTGTGTCTGCTGCAGCGCTGGTAATTGGGCAGAACACACATTACCAACTTCGGCTATGATTTCCGATGCACGCATGACTGGCACCGGAATCGGCATTTAGGCGGAGTTGTTGAGTAGAATTTTCGATTCGTTCACTCTCACTATGCAAGCTGGTCAAGACAGTGGTTCAGGTTTGACCATGAGAATGGGCGCCGCGCGCCAAACTTAAGGGATTTATCGAAGTTCAGTCAGAGCCTGGGCGGGGACGGACTTGATGCTCTACTCGCCGCTGAGGCGAGCTCAACCAGAGGTCAGTATTACTTCTGCTTGCTCTGAAACTTTCGCGGNTAGTGGCATGATTCTNGTTGTTGAAGACGAGAAAGAAATGCGAGAGATCATTATCCTGATACTTNAGAGGGCAGGATTTTAGATTATGTAAGCGGACTCGGGTGAAGCCTGTCACAGNCTCTATGATAGGAATTTAAAAGAAAGTTACTTGGCGCTATTNAATGCGATGATACCAGGAATGTATGGCAGAAAATTTATNAAAGAGCTCGGTGCTTGCGGATACATTCGCCACTTCTTTTTATATGCGACGATTCTGAAGCAGGGGCTCATATTGGTTTCATCCTGGCGCAATACCTCGAGATAATTGCAAAAATTTTAAAAGCGATGAACTTTTGCGCCAGATAACAGGACTGCAGCAAACGGGGGTATCAACAAGCTCACGTCGGCGCTGGAATAGCTAAGTTAGTAAGAGCAGGTTAGTTAATTGAAAAGGCAGNATTAATCGTCCCCAGGAAAATTCATCGATAATACAGTGCCTTAAAATTTCCTCATTCTGTTTATAAAAAAGGATTTCGACAATGTGGTTTGAGCTGNGAGGGGAAATGTTGGGTGCCAGGGAAAAATCCAGTATGTTTAGCACNTCATAGATAGTAAAACTGTTGCCTGGCCATGCAATGAGTCAGGCCAAAGGAGCGCCAAGCTTGCAGATAGTGCCGAATTATCTCTTCCCCACGGCAGTGTGGAGCACACTTTTCGATGATCGGGAGAGTCTGAATGCGACTCTGCTCGAGCAAATCTATCGCCTGAGAGATCAGGATCCAGCGGGCGTGGAAAACACGAATGTTAGAGGTTGGCAGAGCCCCAACAACGTGCAGAGCCTGCCGGAGTTTGAGCCGCTGAACCTGCGTATCTTGCAAGTCTGTCAGCGGATTGCTGAGTCTCAGCATTTTCATCCTGATCTGGCCCTGCAGCATGAGGCCTGGGTGAATATCAATCCCCCAGGTGCGTCAAACAAAATCCACTTCCACGCTAACTGCCATTTCAGTGGCATTTATTATATCGACCTGAAGCCACCGGAGTGCGGCAGCATCTTTTTTCGTGACCCCCGAGTAGCTTCAAGGATGCTTACCTATCCCACGACTCAGCCAACCGAGTTTACTAGCGATGAAGTAAGGATGGATCCGGAAGCGGGGCGTATGTATGTATTCCCCGGCTGGCTGGAGCATGGGGTTGAGGAAAACCGAAGCGATCAGGATCGGGTGAGCATTGCTTTTAACGTAGTTGCTGGCAAACGCTAGATCGATTTGCGACGCAGCTTGGCGGTCGTTAGCGCGGCTGTAAGAGCAAGCGCTTGAGTTAGCGTGTAGACTCTGGAGTTTTTAAGCAGGTTCATTCAAGACCGTGCAAGAGCCACCGCACAATTCCAACACGACTAGGGGCACGCCGCCAACCGATGATCAGGTCTTGGAGCATGAGCAGATGCTCCAGTCTGCCATGCGGCACCAGCGAGCTGGGCGCTTCGCTCAGGCAGAGCAGCTTTATCGACAGGTCCTTGCCTCCGACCCTAATCAACCTGTCGCANTGCACATGTTGGGGATCCTGGCACACATGGCAGGCCAGAGCGAGCTCGGGGTCGAATTGATAGAGGCGGCCGTGTTGAGAGCGCCANACTACGTGTCTGCGCACAATAATCTCGGCAATATGCTGCGAGAACNGGGGAGACTTAAGGAAGCTTTGGCAGCCTATGAGCGGGCCTTGGCGCNTAAGCCGAATTATGCCGAGGCGCTAGGGAATATTGGGTTGGCTCAGCAGGGTCTTGGGAGAATCGAGGACGCTGTCAGCAGTTACCGCAGGGCTTTGGCAATCAATCCAGAACTGGTAGATACCCACAACAATCTCGGCAATATCTTGTGCGAACTGGGTAAGCTAGATGAAGCCATTGAGTGCTACCGAAGAGCCCTGGAGATTCATCCGCACTANGCTCTCATTCAATATAACCTCGGNGCCGCCCTCAAGCAGCAGGGCGAATTNCACTTGGCTCTGGAGAGTCTTCAACAGGCAGTGCAGCTGNAGCCTGATTTTGCTGCGGCGNATACTAGTCTGGCGCTGACACTGCAGCGACTGGGCCGGCTCGAGGATGCGGTGACTAGCTATCGACAGGCTTTGTCCTTGGAACCTGATAACCCGGATTTCCTTGCCAACCTCGCCAATGCGCTGGATTTGCTTGGTGAGTTGGAGGCAGCGCTGGCATGCTACCGCAAGGCGCTGGCGCTCAACCCCGGATCGCGCGAGACCTCCGGTTCCATTGGTTCACTGTTGTTGGCCATGGGAAAGCTGGAAGAAGGATTGGTCATGGAGCGGCAAGGATTTGGTGTAGTGAAATTTGATCTCGAGCGAGGCGTCAGTATCAAGAACGGAGCGTATTCAGTCGATCACCCATGATTCGAGTGAAGCAGTGAGGATTTATAGTGCAAGAACAAAAAGCAGTGCAAAGAATTGATATTTCAGCCAGCACAACAATCCCCCATTTTATCGGCGCTTGGACAGTCGAGCCACTATCCCTGTGTGATGAGTTGATAGCATTTTTCGAGTCACACTCGGATAACCAGTCTCAGGGAAAGATATCAGGCGGTTTAAACACTGAATCAAAGAACTCCACCGACCTGACAATCCGCCCACGGGAGCTTCAGCAGCCAGATCACCTGCCGGTGCGCGACTACCTGGACGCACTCTTCGCCTGTTACTCAGACTACCTCGAACAATGGCCGTTCCTGAAAGGGGTGATGCCGAGCATGGAAGTAAGCTCATTCAATATCCAGCGCTACCAGCCCGGCGGGCATTTCCTCAAGCTGCACTCTGAGCGAACTACGCTGGCAACCTCCCACCGGGTGCTGGCCTGGATGACATACCTGAACGACGTTGATGATGGTGGTTCAACCGAATTTGTGCACCAGGGTATTGAGATGCAGCCGAGCAAAGGCAAAACCCTGATTTGGCCCGCAGAGTGGACTCATGCCCATCGTGCCAATGTGCTAAATTCGGGCTCTAAGTACATAATCACCGGCTGGATTCATTTCCCACCTCGTAAAACCGCCTGACCAGGTGATCTGGCCTACTTTTTCTGGCCGCTTGTGCGCTGCAATTGGCGCCTGTGATTTTCCTGTTAGCCTATTATTTTCAATAACTTACGTGCTAACAGATCATGGATTTTGGTGCATCGGTGGGATGTTTCTGAAACGCGCAAAAATGTTTCGAATCATAAGTAATACCTATTCACATTTTGCTAAATATTGCGCTTAAACCCCCAAAATCGAACGCTTGACCCCAAAATGTTGATATTTATCAATAAAATAAATTTGACAAGATAGCGTCGGCAACAAATGAAATACCCTTAGGAAAATAATGAATTTGGGCTTGTGTAACAACTTGTTGCAGTCTATCCTCGGAGGTTGGAGATCATGTGCACCCATGGTAAGTGCGTGATTTCCTGTATAAAAAAGAAGCTTCTAAATTAAAAGAAATTTGGAGAGATAGTATGCAGTTTAAAATTCCACATAAGCGTAGTTTGCTATGTTCGGCGATTTCCATGTCTCTTCTTCCTATATCTGGTGTGTCGCTAGCTCAAGACCAGGTAGAGGAAGTGGTAGTCACGGGTTCATTCATTCGTCGAAGTGAAGGATTTACCCAGGCTTCATCAGTGACTCAGCTAAACGCAGCTGACCTGGAAGCCCAAGGTACTTTGAATCTGGGTGAGGTGGTACAAAACCTCACGTTTGTAAATGGTGCTGCTTCGTCAGTGACCAATACTATTCAGGGTACTGACTCTCGTTCTACTTCAATCGACCTTCGAGGTCTTGGTGCCAGTTCTACACTGACCTTGCTAGATGGCAAGCGGCTGGTGAACCAGAACGTAAACGCCTTGATTCCCACCATTGCGATCCAGCGTATGGATATCGTTGCTGACGGTGCTGCGGCACTTTACGGTAACGAGGCGGTGGCAGGTGTGGTCAACTTTGTACCTTACACATCCTATGACGGCTTTAAGGTTGATTCGTATGCCGAGCAGGATTCTCGCGGCGATTATGATGAGCACTCCGTGCAGATGTTATGGGGTGGTGAAATCGGCGACGTGGACGTGGTGGTTGCTGGTCAGTTCCGTCAAAACAGCCGTCTTGGTTGGGATGAGCGCAGCTTGTTGGCCAACTCTGGTCTAACTATTTCATCTAACGCACCGGGTAACTGGTATACCCCGGATCGTGGTGCTGATGGTCTCTATACGGGCTCGCGCTCACGCTCACCAGATCCGGCCTGTCGTCCGGGTTCTGAGCGTACTGATTACTCTCGAGATCAGATCGCCAACGAATTTGGTAATTTGCTTGGTACCAGCTGCTTCTTCGATTTCGGTGATAACCGCTCCTATCGTGAGCCTACCGAGACAACCCAGTTTTATGCCAACGCAACTTGGGATGTCAGCGATGACCTGACTTTAAAAGCACAGGCCTTCCGAACTCGATTGGCTGAGCGAACTTATACTTCGACCTCAAACCCTGGTAATTCCCGTATTGGTGAATTGCCGGTAGTGCGTGGTGAAATCCCAGGCAACCCATTCATGGCGATGGACTCGGGTGGCAATCAGCTCTACGGTGTCGATGCTAACGGTGATGGAGTGCCTGATCGCGGCACTAATGATCTAAATGGAGATGGTCTGGTTGACTACTTGGTATCGGGCATCACTCCAAACGGCATACCATTGAATGAAGATGTGGTACCTAGAACGCTTCGTCCAATTAACAAGACCAATCGCCTTGGTGGCGCCCCAATTGGCCATAGCCCGGATATGGACAACTTGTCCGACAACGTGGACCACATTTCACGTTTCACTCTGCAAGCAGACTTCACGGTGCCTTTTATTGAGGGCTGGGAAGGCATGGCCGCCTACACGCGCAACTCCCGCGAATTGCAATTCATGTCTAACCAGAACTATGACATCACCGAAATGATCAAGGGCCTGAACTGTGACGTGGTCAACGATCGCGACTCCTGCTACAACCCGTTCTTCGTAACCGATGTCAACAATGTAACGCCCAAGCATGTGATTGACGCCATCGCGGCCAGAGATTTTGAGTATGTCATTGATGACCTGGATGTGATCGATATCGTGCTCAACGGTGAGATTCCTCTCGGTGGGTTCGAATTACCAGGAGGCCCGATCGCTGCTGCGGTTGGTTTCCAGAGGCGTGACGATGCCTACACGAACATCCCCTCACTTGTAGAGATTGCAGGTGACACATGGATCGGTAGTGCAGACAAGGAAGTGCTGACATCTGGTAGTCGGGAAGTTGATGCGTACTTTGCGGAATTCTCAATACCACTTCTATCAACCCTAGAACTGTCTGCGGCAGTGCGTCGTGAGGAATTCTCCACAGGACAGGAGTCAACGGATCCGAAGTATGGTTTGACCTGGCAGGCGACTGATTGGTTAACGTTGCGAGCTACTCAGGGTACCGCGTTTATCGCACCTTCCCTCGAGCAGCTGCTGAATCCGATTACTTGTGGCCTGTCTACAGTGACTGACCGCTTCAGTAACTTTGACGCGTTTACCACGGCCTGCTCCGGCGGTAATCCGAATCTGGAAAACGAACAGTCCGAGTCTCAACAGTTTGGCTTCGATGTGGCTCTAGGTGATTTTAGTATGTCGGTTACCTGGAATAATACCCTGTTCGAGAACCGTATTATCGGTACAAGCGCTCAGGACATCATGTCGTTTGACTTCTTGAACTTTCAGCGAGCAACAGGCTTTGCTGGCGATGGTTTGAGCGCCTCAGCCAGACCTACGACGGCTCAGTTGGCATCGTGGGTTGCTGATCCTCGTTCCAATAAGGATATTATTCGTGACCCAGGTGATTTAGGGACTATCCTTCAGGTTAACGGTCTGGGTGCCGGTAATGCGGAAACAGTTGATGTGACTGCCTACGATATTCAGATGAATTATTCGATGAGCCTGAATAATTGGGGTGATCTGCGCTTCGGAGTACAGGGCACTTATATTGACGAGTTTCTGTATCAGTCTAAGCCAACTGACCCCGTAAAAGATGGTGCTGGTAATTACAATGACCGAACTGGTGCTGCTCCAGAGCTGCCTAAGCTGAAGGCCAATCTGCAAATTGGCTGGACTATGGGCAACCACTCAGTGAACACCATTACTCGTTATATCGATGCGATCGATAACTACGATGGCCCTTTGTTCACTCACCTGGATAACTTCGGCGGTTTCTACCGTCCAGCGGGTATCCAAGACACGAACATCAAGGCCTGGACTCAGCTTGATGCAAACTACACGTATCGCGGGGTTGAGATTTTCGATGGTGAGCTGAGCTTCACTATTGGTGGTCGAAACCTGTTTGACCGCGAGGCGCAGCGTTCGCCGGAGTTTGCTGGTGTGCTTGGTGCACTGCATGATCCGTTGAACCGCGTGTTCTTTGCTCGTGCCGTTTACGACTTCTAATATTTAATTGTTAGAAGTTTGAAACACGAAAAGGGGCCTTATGGCCCCTTTTCTTTTGTCTAACAAAATGTGGAAGATGCCTGCGAAACGAGCGGAATGCTTAAGGCGTAGCAGCAGATATTAACGTGAAGAACAGTTTCTCTGGGTCAGTGAGTCGGAATACCATATTGCTATATGCGACTTGACCGTTGATTACGAGTGCAGGAATGGTCAGGTTGTTGGNGCTGGCATCGAAAGTGGACATACCTTCGACANTCTCTGTCAGCGCAGTCACAGTTTCGGGCTGTACCTGAATGATCACTGGGTTTTCCGACTCTAGTCGCAGGGCAAGGCTCAGTAAACCAGCGGCACCTGCATCGACTTTGATGTTCAACAGACCCGTGGCTGGGTCAAAGTAGTTTATTGCGGAAGCGGTACTGCCGCCTCCTTGCGCAGGCGAATCTATGGACTCGATCTGCAAAGCCATCTTGATCACATTTTCGGCGTTGAAGAGGCCACACTGCACCACAGGTATGCCGCCATAGTTATTGGTAGGAACTGACGGGCTGATGTCCATGGGCACGCGCCAGGCATCTGCAATGGAGTCGACGGTATTGAGCCCCTCCGTGACCTCACCAAAAACTACTGGCTTAGCGTCGGCCGGATAGATTGCCTCGTTATTGCCCAGGTTGATGACCCACTCGCTGCCCACACTGTTCAGGTCTCCTGCGATTGGGACCATGGCAATGGTTCGCGTGGTGTTGAGTAAGCCAGTGGCCTCGATGGGGGTTGGTGTGATGCCTGCAGCTGGCACCGGCCCCTCGCCACAGGAATTGTAAAAGTAGAGACCGCCGCTTACCGAAGTGCTGCCGGTCTCATGAAACATGGAGAACTGGTAGAGACCAGCCTCAATATTAGCGAGAAATTTGGCGACAGTGGCAGGCGCCTTGTCGGCAAATAACTCCAGCTTGAAGGTGCCAAGGTTAGTCTGCACATTAACAATAGTTGCTGCGTGCAGCGTCGAAGGCAGCAGGGCGCAGGCTAAAACCCAGTACAGCGAATTAGTACGCCATGCTTTTTGGAGGTTTTTTATCATTCTGGGCATGTCTCGTGTGCTAAATCGGAAAATATTTCTACCCGCTAAGTGTTCGACGCAGCGCGTCGCTGCATTCGAATGATTAGTCTAATCCACCTGTCAGCATGACTCCAAATGGAATTGGTTGCTTGAAACTCCCCCCAAGGATGCGGGGATGGGTCGGCGTTAGGAGGAGAAATACTCCTGCTTGCCTTTATACCAACCAAAAAGGCTATAGCGGGAATCACCGGCGAAAGATTCTACCTGGGTCACCAGATGCAGCCTCGGGACCTTGAACATCACCAGGGTGTTGAACTGCGGGGGTATAACTAGGTTGGGTTTACCCTCGTCATCACAGAAGGCGAAATTACCGCCCCAGTCCTGTTTCCATTTCTTGCTCAAGCCCAGCACATGCGCCGCAATGCGCTCCTGTCCTGGGCTCTCATCCATATGCACTGACAAATGATGGTTACGGTCATAGCGGGAAGCCCAGGTGCTGACCTCGCAGCCGCTGTCATCACCGGTGATCTCTGACATTAACCTTAAGTATTCAAGGCTGTTAAAGTAGCGATAAATTACGGTGAGGATTTGCGTGTCTGGAGGCGTGTTTTCCAGTTTTGACGGGATGGTGTAGCGGCAATAGGCGAAAGAAAAATCATTGTCCTTGAGTGTGGCCATGGGGGGCACCAGCCGCTTGATCTCACGCTGGGTCAGCCCCTCAAGGTGTTCCGGATCAATAACACCGACTCTGCCGGTGTTCATTTCCCGATAGTGCAACTCCCAAGACACCCGGTTCTCGAGGGCCTCATAGGCTGCCTCAGCGACTTCTTCGCGCAGCAGGTCTCGGATGATGACGTAACCAGTCTCCAGATACTGCTGATGCAGTGCGGCCGTATCGAGTCGGTTGATGATGTCCATGAATCTGGGTAACGCTAATCTCAGTTTGCCAACTGCTCGCGCCTGGCGCGGAGCTGGGTCAGAATGCCAGCGATCTGCGCAAACGCCGGGACCTCCTGGGTCATATTTTCCATCATCACCTGCAGTTGCTGGTACTGCGGCTCGACTGAGGTGCGAATGGCTCTGTCCGCTTCAACAACACCTGCGTTAAAGCCAATAGTGTTGGCGTTTCGGGCCCTGGCGTCCACCATGAACTTCGGCTCACAGACCCGGATCGGGATATTGGTTCCGGTGGGCGTCTCTTTCCGACAGCTGATCATATAATCTTCGTCATCAATATTGGCATTAAAGATGGCATAGAACTGGCCTTCTGCCTCTTCGATGAATTCTGCGACTTCAGCACGGTTTAGCTCGGCAATTACAATGACCTCGCCCTCTTCATCCTGGGCTAGGAGAGATAATGCGGGCACCATGAGCAGTACTGCTGTCAGAAGGTGTTTCATCGGAATACACTCCTGTTGTCGAATTGAACTGATTTTACTCTTCCAGGGCTAAAACGGTGAAGGAATTCTATCGAGTTTTTGGTGCAAGCTGCCCTGAAACGGCATGGTGCTGCGCCCAGGAGACGGCCGCTGGGGCGGCCGATGCTACCTGAAGCAAGTTTTCGAGGCTGGACTCAGCTGGTGGAGGGATCCGAGGGATCTGCAGCGAGATCTGCGTTATATTGGCGTTCAGACACCCTTCGCAGCTGTTGCAGTGAATGCANATGGGCGTAAACCAGCGAGAGTATCCCTTTGCTCCGCATATCCAGGTAGTCCTCATCAGACAATTCATTGAGCTTTTGCTCATNAACGGTGTAAATGCCATCAATGTTGTAGAGCTTGCCATCGGGGCGATGCTGGAGCCTGACCTGCTGCGTGGCTAGTAGGCCTTTTTCCTTGAGATATTGCGTCACCTGTGCAGTTTGCTCATTTTGGTGGGCAGCCTGCACCAAGCGCTCGATGCGCGCTTCCATATACTCAGTTTTCTCGCCATCCTCATTGAACAGCGCCTGACCCGCGGTTGTGCTCAGCAGCTTACTGTCCTCATCGACCAGCACGACGAATTGCTCTCGATTCTTGTCAGCAGCGGCAATCGCAAACGGCGCATTGCCAAAGCCGAGAGGCACTACGTGGGCTGGGAAAGGCTCTTCCTGACAATAGATGTTTTGCCCATCCTGCAGGCCCATGATCGCCACTGGAATAAAATCCTTGGTGCTTTCATTGGTGACAAAAACCAGAGGAAATTCTGCAGACAAAGTGAAAAAATCTTGGGGCACGATGGGAATCAGGTTTTGCTGCTTGAATCGAGTGTAGTCTCCGGATTCTATGACTCTTAAGTTGGCGTGTTTGTCTTTCGCGAGGGGGACGTGGTTAGTCATGCACTACTTACCTTAATTAAGCTAGTTCTGGGTGATGCCAAATGCGCGGACAGCGGAACTGCACTTGCATTTTGAGGCCAAATGTAAAGGAGCCAATGTTCCCAGAAGGCCCCCCAGATTAAAAGCAGAAAGTCCAACAATATATGCCGGATGCATAACTTGATCGCCCCGCAGATATACGCACTGGAAGAACAGCGGCACCAGCGGCACGTGTTCTCCCACAACCCCAATGGCATCTCGGGCGACTAAGCTTTGCGAAAAATGGCTACCCTTATAAGCTACAAACGACGTCGAGAAGTCGCAAATGTTAAAAAGCTTTCCCGAGTTGTTTTGCCCTCAACTTGGACTGGAGCGACGTCGCAGAGTTCTGAAGCGATCAATGGCTTCTTCAATCGGGTGATCGGTCACCCTGGATATGAGACATTTCAGACTGCCGAAACGCCGCAGCAGGCCTGACGGACGATTAGGCATTTCTGAGCTGAACAGGCATGAAGCTCCCTGGGATCAGTGCATGAACACAAGCAGCGCATTCGCCTGATAGATCGACTAATATACGATCGTTTGTTAGTCTTTTTCTAATGTTGTTACATCTGGGAAGACATCAGCATAACAATCAGAGCTTTAAATTAGCAATTGAGTAATAGAGGACAGCAGGCATGNAACCAAANTCGGGCAAGGTGACCTATCACAGGCTAGCAGGAATTCGCATACCTGATTATGTTCCCGGAATTCTTGCCGCACTGATACTCTTTCTGGCTTTTCCCTTCGTCGTACAGAGTCAACAAAGCGCAGAAATTACAACTGAAAAAGTTGCTGACGGGCGCTACGTTCTGTTCGGTCGCGGCGGCAATATTCTCGCCTCAATTGGCGATCAGGGTGTGCTTATTGTTGACTCGCAGTTCCCGGACATGGTGCCCAAGTATCAATCTACTATTCAGTCCCTGGGTGGGGGTAATATTGATTTCACGGTGAATACGCACTGGCACTATGACCACGCTGACGGCAACGAGTTACTAGGTGAAGCGGGGTCCTGGGTGATTGCACAGAGGCATTCGCGGGAAATGATGACNCAGTTTAACACCATTGATNCCGTGACTAATCCCCTGGTTGAGCAGGANCCATATGACCCGGTTGGGTTGCCAATTGCGGCCTTTGAGACACGCATGGAAATGTTCTTCAATGGCGAACAGATCGACCTGATTCATGCGGGTCCTGCTCATACGATGGGCGATGCCGCGGTTTACTTTCGTGACGCGAATGTGGTCCACATGGGCGACGTTTACAACAACGCGGGCTACCCGTTCATTGATGCCGCTAACGGCGGCAGTATAGAAGGTGTTATTGCATTCTGTGAGGCGATCTTGCAGGAAATAAATTCAGCTACAGTTGTGGTACCCGGGCATGGCCCGGTCGCGAGCTACGATGATTTGGCNGANTACATTACTATGCTCACCGANATACGTGGCAATATGATGGCGCTCATCGGGCAGGGTGCNACGCTTGCGGAAGTCTTGGCTGCGAGACCNACTGCAAACTGGGATGATAAGAAAGGTGACCCGACCCGCTTGGTGGATAGAGCTTACTTGAGCTTGACACGCTGAGGCGTCGTAATCAGTGTGCTCCAAAAAAGTTAGTGGCAGTCAAAACTCAAAATAATTCCATACTCGAAAAGTAAAGATTTTGACAATTGCTTGGTGCCAGGTACGGGTGAACAGATCAGCGAGAGGGTCAAAAGCCTCTCTAGCTAGATTGAAGCCCCGGCTTTAGCATAAGAAGCAGGCCAAGCNGGGTCGCGATGTCCCNGCGNTAACATNCCTGAAANGGTGGCGCNGACAGGCTTCTTTGTCCTTTCGTGCTATGCCANTGGAGTTCTGGCCTATTCGGATATTATTGCTCTCTACCGNAGAAAGATCGGTGGAGTCTGGCGCCGATTTTGCTCGNCCGGGCGGCTGCTGAAACGTCAGAATCGGCAGTCGCCAGCGCTATGTCAGCGGTTTCAATGGGGCGGGCCGCTAGAGTACTTGGCTGCTGTGGAGTATGAATTACCCGCGTTTTACTGCTGATTGAAGCGGGGTCGTGTAGAATATATTGCTTTTTACGCGAAGAATTAGCATGTCAAGGATTGGGATCATCGGCGGTGGGCAGCTGGCAGCCATGTTGGTTGAGGCCTGTAACGCAGCTAATGACAGTGAAAATAGCGACCATCAGGTGCTTGTTCTGGATGCAGATTTGAATTGCCCTGCGACTCAGGTAGGTGGCATCCACGTCATGGGTAAACCAGCCACGGGTGAAGGCTATGACGGTCTTGCAGCTGTTAGTGACGTGCTGACCATAGACNTNGAGAATGTCAGTGTNGATGATCTTTTCACACTNCAGGCAGCAGGTCATACAGTGGTCCCAGCACCGGCNTTACTGCAGAGGATCACCGACAAGCTCGAGCAAAAACGTTGGTATGCTGAATTGGGTCTGCCGACAGCAGAATTTATTCCCCATCCAGCAGATCAGGAAATTACCGGCGAACCGTTTGGTTTTCCGGTAGTTCAGAAGGCAGCGCGCGGTGGCTATGACGGCCGTGGAGTTTGCGTATTACGATCACNGCAGGACAATGCCGCCCGGCTGCCGGTATCAGGATTTCTGGAACGCTACATCGAACGGCGTATGGAAATATCGGTCATGGTGGCTGCAGATGGCCNCGGTGAAGTTGTGTCCTACCAACCGGTGGAAATGGTTTTCCACGAAGGTGGCAATGTGTTGGATTACTTGGTTGCACCGGCGCGACTGGAAGCTGGTCTNCTTACAAAAGCACAGGAGCTTGCAATAACGGCAATTGAAGCTATGAAGGGACAGGGCATTTTTGGCGTGGAAATGTTTCTCACTGAAGAGGNCGCACTGCTAATCAATGAAATTTCTCCCAGAACACACAACAGCGGGCATTACACCACGGAAGCCTGTCGTACCTCGCAGTTTACGCAGCAACTCTATATCGTGACTGGCAGGCCACTTGGCAGTACTGAGCAGCTTAAACCTGCGGTGATGTTTAACTTGCTTGGCGCAGATGGCTTTAAGGGTGAAACTGTGGTGGAAGGAGCGGCTGAAATGGGTAGTGACCCCGATGTTTCTTTGCACCTGTATGGTAAATCTCATTGCTTTCCGGGTCGCAAGATGGGNCATGTAACCGTGGTGGCTGATTCAGTGAACGNCGCACTCAAAAAATTAGACTATATCCGTCCGCAAATACAGGTAAAAGGAGCACGTCCCATTGACTGAATCAGCCAATCCTCAAGTAGGCATCATCATGGGCAGTGATTCGGATCTGCGAGTCATGCAGGCTGCTGCAGATATGCTAAAGAAGCTTGAAATTCCCCATGAGATGACGATAGTCTCTGCCCATCGAACGCCGGAGAGAATGATGGGATATGCCGGTTCGGCGCGGGATCGTGGTTTGAAAGCTATCATCGCTGGTGCAGGGGGCGCAGCCCATCTNCCAGGCATGGTTGCGGCGCTTACTATCTTGCCCGTAATCGGTGTACCAATCGCGGTCACCGCATTGCAGGGGCAGGACTCACTTTTATCAATTGTGCAGATGCCTATGGGTATACCCGTAGCGACCGTTGCTATCGACAATGCAGCCAACGCGGCGCTGCTTGCGGCNCAAATAATTGCTGTGTCAAATNTTGAGGTGGCGGCTAAGCTGCAGGGGTTCAGAGAGAATCAGACTGAGACTGTTATGCAGAAAGTTAAAGCAATNGAGTCTTAACTTTCTTTGCCAGCCGCTCTTCGAAGCCGATCAAGTATTGCTGCCCATTCNCCANTTTCTGGAGGTAATTCCACCAGNACTTTGCTTACNNCGCTTTCTTCTATCTGATAAAGCGTTTTATAGAGAACTGCTGCATATTTTGCTGCCGAGTCAGGTAAAANCCACAGAGGTGCAACTCGCCCTTCGAGTTGGCTGGCTAACTCAGGCCTACAGACGATACCCGAATCTGATCCCCGCAAACCCCTGAGTGTTTCTGCCTTTAGCAGTTCGATCTCTATTCCATCAGGTTGATAGTGACGATGACGTAGGCCAGGAGACGCTGCGTCCTCGGTTGACCCCGAATTGGAAATAGGACCTATGACTTGTTCGATCGCATTTATGCTGATACCGCCATGTCGCAAGATGCGAGGTTGCTCTGGCCGCAAGTCCAATACCGTTGATTCAATGCCCACATTGGTAGTACCACCGTCTAGTATTGCGGAAATTTTACCCTTCAGGTTTTTTTGCACGTGGCTCGCAGTAGTTGGGCTAGGCCTGCCTGAAAGGTTAGCGGAGGGTGCGGCGAGGGGGAACTCGCACAGTCGCAGTAAAGCTTGAGCGATGGGGTGGGAAGGGACCCGAACTGCTACCGAACCCAGGCCAGCGGTCACCTCGGTTGGGATAAATTCCGCAGCCGGCAGCACGAGACTGAGAGCCCCCGGCCAGTGGNCAGCNGCAAGNGCTCGGGCGCGTTGTATCTGTAAGCTGCTGGCCTGCCAGAGCAGCAGCGCCTGCTCTATTGAGGCGACATGCAGAATCAAGGGGTTGTCTGCTGGTCGACCTTTGGCTGCAAAGATCTTTGCCACGGCTTCGGCAGAGATTCCATTTGCCGCCAGGCCGTAAACAGTTTCAGTGGGGAAGGCCACGAGTTCATCAAGCCTAAGCAGTGCCGCTGCCCGCTCAATCAACTGCGGCTCGCTGGCAGTGAGTATGTCTGTTGCAACTGGCATGTATTGTGGATATTCGAGGTTTAAACTAATTCTCTAGCATAGCGCCAATTCGTCCATTGCGCCCAATTTNTTATTAGCACTAGCAGAAGATTCCAGTTCGATGGAGCGGCAGTTCTTGTCGTTGCTTTATAGCTAATCTAGGGACAGTCGGGAGAGCTTATGACAAGGACCGATATCGAAGGATGCTATTANGGCAGGGGGCTAACAAGGCTGAGCTGGCGCTGAGAAGTCGATAACTGGGCAAACCAATCGAATTCTATTCATCGCGGGTTTTGATCACCGACTGAGTCAAAAATCGGGTGCCAATATGTGCTGGCTTTGGAGTGCGGATGGCGATTCATAAGTAGGATAGTTTATCCTGCTGATTATATAACTACCCAGAAAAATATTGGCCATCCAAGTGTGTCGATATTCATGAGCGATTTAGAGTGGATTTGAGTCATAATCAGATTCCTCATTGATATAACATTCGTCATTTAATTTAACTTTGTTAGTTATGTGTGGTATCACAGCGAGTAACTATAATCGTATTGCTTTCGTCCATTCGGCAAACAGGAGTGCAATGACATGTCTTCCTCTCGCAAAGTTTTAACAGTGTGGTCAATGGCTAACATAACCAATTTACTAGGTATGTTAGGAA
>NYWC01000047.1 GCA_002684935.1 Gammaproteobacteria bacterium | reverse complement strand
AGGCCAACCGGCCTGCCGTTTTCCTCGTAGCCCATGGGTACAGTCAGGGCCGGATAGTTGGCCAGCGCGGCGAAACCCGCATTGCTGTTGTTGAGGGTCATCATCACATCTAGCCCGTTACTTGAAAACAACGCTTCCATCGCAGCCCGTGCTGTACTCTGCAAATTATTCCGCAATTCCTCTAAATCATCGGCGCTGACATCAAGCTCCGCCATGCGATCCACTTCGGCCTGACCATATGGCATCCGGATATCAGGGCGCTGCTGATTAAACGCCTGCAGCTCGTCAACAGAATTTATCATNACCATTGGTGAGGCATGATTCCTCAGGTAAAGTGCCAGGTCTCTCACCATTTCNCTACCCAGCATCGTACCAAAGCCATCAAAATCCAGCTCGGGCAGTGTAATTTCGACAATANATGCNTCGTCTACCGACAATACCCCAAGCGCGCCTGTAAAAAGCTCGTTATCTACAAATGATTCCGGCGCCCCCAAACGCACCCCAGCAAGAGGCTCATCGCGGTAGACCAGCTGGAGATCATCACTGAGCAGTGGCATGGCGGTATCCTCCTCGTCATACCCGGCCATGGCATTGAATAAAACCACCGCATCCTCAACAGACCTGACCATTGGCCCTGTAGTATCCAGAGTCGCGGAGATAGGCACGACGCCGCTGCGACTCAGGCTCCCTGTGGTGGGTTTAAGTCCAACCAGGGAATTGGCACTGGATGGGGATAATATAGAACCTGAGGTTTCCGAACCTATCGCCAAGGCTGCATAGTTAGCCGCCATGGATGCACCGCTGCCAGAACTGGAGCCACCTGTTCCGAACTGTAGACGACCATAGGGATTAAGAGTCTGACCACCCATGGCACTCCAGCCAGATGGGCAATCGTTACAAAAGAAGTAGGCCCACTCACTCAGGTTCGCCTTACCCAGAATAATCGCCCCCTTGGCCAGCAGACGCTCGGTGATAAAGGCATTGCCCGCGAAATTGTTTTGTAACGCCACGGCACCAGCTGTGGTGGGCATGCCGGCGACATTAATGTTGTCTTTNAGCAATANCGGCATGCCGAAAACTGGATCCCGCGGCGCGTCGGGGTTTGCACGCCTTTCAGCATCCAATTCCCGAGCCCTGTTTACGGCGGCATGATTCAGACTGATCACGGCGTTCAAAAAACGTGCCGGATCATTTTCCAATTCGCGAATCCTGGCCAGGTAAAACACTGNCAGCTCTTCATAGNTCATGTCACCCGNCGCCACTGACTGCTGNAGGGACGTTACACTACTCTCGAGCACCAGAGACTNAAGCTCACGGTAGCGGCTCTCTGGAAGTCTATCGATCTCTGCNGTCAGCCCTGCCCACAGANCGCCTGGCGTCTGCATCCCGGAACGCAGAAGTTTGTAATGCATGCGTTCATTCCCTAGCTCTGCCAGGCGCGCCAGGTCTGACGCCTGATCATAACAGGACATATCATCTGCAGCCTGGCCATGGGCCAGACTCAAAGTCATCAGGCTAGCGACAGTCAGCAGCTGCCTCACAATCAGGTTTCCAGCCATTTAGTGTTTTCCTTTTGATAGTATTTTGTGACAAAAATGAGTGAGTCAAAAAGTCATTGAGCTTCAGAACTTACTGGCGTAGCTCTCATCATAAATCTTACATGCCATAATAGTTGAGTATGTTGATTTTGGTAATCACNCCAAGNATGGGCTTAGCTCCGGGGTGGCCACCAGCGCCGTCATAGCTGCATTCAGCACTGCGCCAGTCATGGCAACCATACCTAGCAGCACAAAAAACTTCAGATCGATAGCAACTGGCATAATGACAAGAGCGGCGAGGATTCCGAATATCACGCCTAGGGAAACCAGCTGCGGCAAGGCATCGCTGTGGCTGAGGCGTTCGCGAAAACCCTCCAGGCTTTCCGTGAGATATGATTTTTTTCAGGCCCAAAGGCTGTGTTCTCTTTNTGGTTGACTGGCGCTAATTTACTGACGGGAACCTGCCGCCCGCAGCCTGGCGCCAAGAGCCCCGGTGCCGCAAGCCTCTGAACAGTGACCCGGAAACGCTTGCAGTACTTGCCCAACCGCGACCACTTGCACCCACAGCGCGGGGATAACAATATGATTTTGTCACAAATTTCCTTACCATAGACAGCTTTTGGAGCCACCATTAATGCGCCGATTACTGCCTTTCCCGGGCCTGATCCTGCTATTCTGCCTACTACTGCTGCTAAGCCAGTTGGTTCAAGCTCAGGGCAACCGTCCGCCAGGTTATAGCGGTAACTTGGAAGAACAGACGGCCCAAATGCAGGCCAAGGTGCGCTACGGCAGCTTTATCGATAGTCTGGAAGTCAGCACTGAGCGCCGGGCAGAGATCGATTCTGCCATTATCGCCGTATTTATCGAGAGAGCCAGGGCAAGCAGAGATCGCAGCTCCGGCCGAGCCTCTTCGGTCGATTTAGAAGAAATCACCTCCGCGACTTACCTACGAGAACAGCTTGCGGCGATCATGAATGCCGAAGAGGTAGCATCATTCGATCACTACGAAGCCACGTTTCAGCAGCGCCAGTTGCGCAATAACTTCACCTTGCAGCTGTCCCGTGTCGCTGGCGGGCTCACCGAGGCTAATCGAGAAATCGTATTGGAAGTGCTGATGCATCACATGGGCGCAGATCAGGAGCAAGTGCAGACATCCAACCGTGATGCAGTGGATGAGTCGCAGCGCCAATTGCAGGCGCTGATGAACGCACGCATGGAAATTGCCGGTCAATTGGATGACGCGCAATTGCAAGAAGCAGAAAAATTTCTGGGTCAAATTTTATCTGGCCTATTAACCGCCCAGTCTATGAATGAAACTGAGCAATAACANCTGGCGGCGATTGCTGAGTAGATGAGCGGGACTTAAGGTCNTTATGGAAAATAGCTGGAGCACCCAATTTCAATTAGGTGGACCAGACAGGCTAAATTGCCACTACGAGTTAGCCTGATTTAATTAGGAACATCGAAGGAGTATTCATGAGCATTAACCCAAGAACCAATTATGTGCTGGGTTTATTGGCCGCGACGTCATTGTTGCTGGCAGCCTGCAGCGAGCAGACCAGCACTCCAGAAACCTCTGTCGTGGCAACGTCGGAGGCGGTCGAATCAAGCCCTGGTTATCGCCGCATTAATACTTCGAATCCTGAGGATCCACTTGCCGCCCAGATATATGAGTTGGATAACGGCCTCCAGGTGTTCCTGACCGAAAATCATGAGGAGCCACGATTCTATGCCGAAATTGCAGTGAGAGCTGGCAGCAAACATGACCCGGCAGATGGCACTGGCCTGGCACATTATCTTGAGCATCTGCTGTTCAAGGGCAACCAGAATCTGGGCACATTGAATTATCAGGCGGAGAAGCCGCACCTGGACCGCATTGTAGAGCTCTATGAGGAGCACTTCCATGAAACAGACGCGGACCGCCGCGCCGAGATTTATGCCGAGATCAACTCCGAAGCCCAACTCGCGGCCCAATACGCCGTCCCCAATGAAATCGATAAGCTCTATAACAGCATGGGTGGCAGCGGCTTGAATGCCCACACCTGGTATGAAGAAACCGTGTACAAAATAGGACTCCCTTCAAACCGACTGCAGCAGTGGGCGGCGATTGAATCCGACCGTTTTGTCGACCCTGTGTTTAGACTATTTCATACCGAACTGGAAACAGTGTACGAAGAGAAGAACCGCACCCTGGATAATGGCAATCGCATCATTGGCACGGCCCTGGATGAGCTGCTTTACAAGGTTCACCCCTATGGACAGCAGCCAACTATCGGTACCGTCGATCATCTCAAGAACCCATCCCTGGTCTACATTCAGAATTATTTCGACACCTATTACGTGCCCAACAATATGGGCATCTTCATTAGTGGTGACATAGACCCCGATAAGACCATTTCCCTGATTGCAGAAAAATTTGGCGAGTGGGAATCCAAACCTGTGCCCGAAGTAGGTCCCTGGCAGGAACCTGCTCTGCAGAGAGCAGAGCGTCGTACTGTTCAGTATCCTGGCGAAGANCAGGTGCAGCTGGCGTTTCGCACCGCGCCTAATGGCAGCAGCGACAAGGAAGCCCTGATCCTGCTGGATATGATTCTGGATAACCGCACAGCGGGTCTCATTAACCTGAATCTGAACCAGCAACAGCTGGTGTCCCAGGCTGGCTCATCCCCAATGTTCCTGAATGATTACGGCTCGCAAAGCTTGTACGGCGTACCCAAGCAGGATCAAACCCTGCAGGACGTTGAGCGGCTGCTGCTCGAACAGATTGAAATTATCAAAGCCGGAGATTTCGAAGAATGGATTATTCCGGCCATCATCAATGATTTTCTTAAAAACGAAAAAGCCAGCCTGGAATTCAACACGGCCCGTGTCACGATGATGCGCCAGTCATTCATCGAAGGNGCCGACTGGGATTATCACATCGCAGAAATAGATCGTATGGAGCAACTGACCAAGCAAGATGTGGTGGATGTGGCTAACAAATATTTTGGTGATGATTACGTCGCGGTGTACCGGGTCGATGCGCAACATGAAGTGCCTGTAGTTGAAAAACCACAAATTGANCCAGTCACCATTGACCCGACTCGTCAGTCTGAATTCGCATCACGTGTGCTGGCNATGGAAGTGGAGGAGATTGAGCCGGTATTCGTAGAGGCAGACCGCGATTATCGAATTGTTGAGTTTGCGCCTGGGGTAGAACTCTACTATGCCCCTAACCCGCTGAATGATCTCTTTACATTTTCCATCGGCATAGACGTTGGGACTGAAGCGGATAACAAGCTCGGAATAGCGGCGGCGTTAATGGATGTTGCCGGCACGCTGTCCCTGTCCAATGAAGAACTGCAAAAAGAATGGTACCGCATGGGTTCNGAGTTCCGGTTTGGCNCCGGTGAAANTGCATCGGCATTCTCGGTTANCGGCCTGGATTCGCAGTTCGAAGACTCGGTTGCCCTNATGATGGAACTCATTAACTCGCCCAGCGCCGACCAGCAGACCCTGGAACAACTCAAGGGCATTCTGCTTAAGTCACGTGAAGACCAGAAGAGTTCGCCACCCGCCATTGCTAGGGCGCTGTTCATGTACAATCGCTACGGCGAAAATTCTCCGATGCTGGAAGCAATGACTAGCCAGGAAATTCTTGATACCCAGGTCGATGANTTGCTGAATGCTCCAAGCGAGCTGCTGAACTACAAACACACATTATCCTACACCGGCTCCATGCCACTGGAAGAGCTAGTGGCGGCACTGCGTCGCAACTACGGGATTAAAAACGGGCTAAGAGATACACCGGAATTCCGCTTCCGATCTGCCCGTGACATAGAGGAAACGGAAGTGCTGGTGGTTAATCAGCAAACAGCACAGGCGCAGGTCAGAATCGAATTTGCCGACGGCGANTACGATCAAGAAGACGGTTTGCTGGCGAATCTCTATACCAATTACTTCGGCAGTGGCATGTCCAGCGTGGTGTTTCAGGAACTGCGCGAAGCGCGAGCCCTGGCCTATTCTGCTTCGGCACGCTATGCCCCTGGCAGTCGGGTCAATGCGGAAAACCTGATCATGGGTTCAATCGGCACGCAAACTGACAAGACTGCAGATGCGCTGGCGGCTTTTATCGACTTAATAGACAATATGCCCAGTTCCTCTGAACGTTTCGATGAGTCGGTCAACAGCATGCTCAACCGCTATCGCACGTCAAAGTTGAACTTCCGCGAAGTCATCGGCGCCNTTCGCACCTGGGAGAGACAGGGTCTGGAGGGCGATCCGCGCCGCGGCAATTATCAGAAGCTGCAGGAAACCGAATTAGAGGATCTGCTGCAGTTTCAACAGCAGCACGTGAAAGACAGAGCCAAGCTCATTTCTATTGTTGGCGACCTGTCGATTATCGATACGGCGGAACTAGAGCAGTTTGGCTCGATCCAAGAGGTCGAGGTAANCGACCTNTTTGTCAACTGATCCTGCAGTAGCGGTATCAATCGCGAACTGGGCAGACCNACAAGGACTTCACGGCACTCCCGTGAAGTCCCAAAAGCCTGAAAAATATGAGTAGCGAACCCNCTGCCCTCCGCGTAACAGGGCTGCATAAGAAATATGGCCAGTTCGAGGTTCTTAAAGGACTCGACCTGGCACTTTGCCCGGGTGCGATTCATGGCCTGGTGGGCCTGAATGGATCCGGCAAAACCACAACCCTGGAATGCATTCTCGGCCTGCAGGATTTTGACCGCGGCGAAATCATGATGCTGGGCCACGGTCCACGCAAACTTCACGCAGCGCAAGGCAGAATCGTAGCGATATTCGATACCCCCACCCTCAATCCCAACCTCACGGTCAGACAGAGCCTGCGACAAGCCTTGCTCTTGTGTGACGGCGCTGCGCGAAAACCTGCTGAGGTTGAAGCCCAGTTGAGCATAACCAAGTTCTCCGATTTTAAGATTAAGNANCTGTCTCTGGGCAACAAGCGTCGCGCTTCAATCGCCCACGCACTGTTNGCCGATCCTGAAATCATCTTGCTCGACGAGCCCTTTAATGGACTCGACGCCGGTGGCGTTGATGAAGTGCTGACACTGATTAAAGACCTCAATCAGCAANAGGGCACCAGCTTCTTGCTCTCCAGCCACCAACTGCCCTACCTTGAAGAGATTTGCAGCCACATTGCCATCCTCCATGATGGGCGAATTGCAGCCAATGATGAAAAGTCGAGACTACTGGGTTCTGTGCAGTCAACGATTCGTATCCAGACCAATGACAATCCCAGAGCCGCGGAAATCATCGGCCAACTAGCTGGCTCAAGCCTGCAGACAAACAACAATACTGACATGCTGTTGGTGAACTCGGAAACGATCGGCCCCGCCGATATTAATCGCCAGCTAGTGGAGCAGGGACTTGCCGTGAGCGAAATCGTTGCGGAACGCGCCTCTCTGGACT
Source organism: Gammaproteobacteria bacterium (assembly GCA_002684935.1). Lineage (GTDB taxonomy): Bacteria > Pseudomonadota > Gammaproteobacteria > Pseudomonadales > Pseudohongiellaceae > UBA9145. The sequence goes on along the minus strand of NYWC01000047.1, from coordinate 23,450 downwards.
CCTTGTTTCGGCGCATCACCCAGGGAACGAATCCATGAACCTCGCGGTGAAGGGATTCATCAANGCACTGCGCAGCGAACTGCTGGTTGCGCGCTATACGCTTGGTGCCTGGCTGGTTGTATTGCTGCCCTCTCTGTTTATCAGCCTGCAATTACTTGTGGTGAAAATGAGTGAAACCGGCGCCGCTGCGAGAGACAGCCTGCTGGGCCAGGGCGACTTTGATAAAATGATTGCCAATAACGCCTATGGCCATTTCGTTGATGGCCTGAGNACGGGGCTTGCTCTGTCAGGGTTGCTGTTGGTTGCCCAGGCCGCCTACAGCTTCAGCGCNGATCGCGACAGCGGCGCATTGCGACACTTGTTAATTCGTTGTAGCAGTCGNCNTGCCGTAGTCCTGGCAAAACTGGTACATCTGCATTTGCTGGCGCTGCTGGCGATCCTGCTACTAATCGCCACCAGCTATCTGGTGAGTGGCGGCCTGTGGGAATTTGGGCCGGTTGTGGAAGACGGTTTTGAATTGATCAGCGAGGAAGAGATCGCCTCGGAAATCAAGCTGGGATTAGAACTGGCCCTGGTACCGCTACCAGCAGCGATCGCGTTCGGCGTTCTGCTGTCGGTAGTAGCCAACTCCGCCACCCAGGCCGTAGTATCTGCACTGGGACTAAGCCTGGTGCTGGACGTGTTCAAGGGTATGCTGGGTGAGTATGCTTACTATCTGTACGCCACCTTTCAACCGTCACTGCTGGATCAGTCTTACCTGCAGGACGTAGGGCGACTAGTGCGCGGCTATTCCGATGTGCTGGTGGATGAGCGCTTNCTGGAACTCAATCAATGGGTTCCACTACCTGCGCTATTGCTATTGGTGGTCGCATCACTTTTCTCAGTGCAGAAACGCAAGGTCTAGTTTATGAAGTCCACGACCCGCTTTAGCGTCACTTCACTGCTGCCTTTGCTGGCAAGCTGCATCAGCTATGAACCCGTCACCCTGCTACCGGCAATCACATTGTCCGCCGAAGAGGTTGAGCTGGTATCAGCAAGCGCTGGCTCCGGCGTAGATTTCGGCATGGATGTCAGCCTTAATGAAAGCGATTCGCTATTTAATGTGGAGACACTGCCGGGCGTGCGAGTGCGCGCAGTGAACAGCAACGGACCGGCGGCGAACGCCGGCTTGGAAATTGGTGATGTGATTCTCAGGATAAACGGCACCCAGACTGACCATACCGACACACTGCTTGCTCTGCAGGCAAATCCGGTTGCAGACAATCAATATACGCTGGAAGTTCGGCGCGGTACCGTGGTGTTTGAGGCCAGCATGATCGCTGCAGCCAGATCGACTGGCGCACCGCCAATAGAACTCTATCGCGTTGACCCAATTGCCAGCCGCGCCGGGTACACCACCGAGCTAGTCAATATTCCTGAGCGAGGCAGGGTTGCCGCCGCCCGGGTGGTGGAGATTTTTGCCGAAAGCCCGTTGCCTGCGGCGGGCATCGAAGCCGAAGCGCTGATCCTGGCGCTTAACGGCCGCTACCTGAATTCGGCCCAGGATCTGGTAAACCGCTTGAACTCCGACTTTGAACCCGGCGACACCGTGCAGATGACCGTCGTACAGAATGAGCGCCTGACAAATCCCAAGGTTGAACTATGGAATCCTGGCAGGCGTATTAGTCGCATAGCACTGGGGCCAGTGTTGCAATACGAGTCCTCGCTCAGCCCGTCTCGCAGCAGCTTCACGCTAGCCGATTTTTGGCTGTTCGCGCTGTACAGTTTCCAACAAAACGAAGGGGAACGATCCCATAACATTCTTGGTCTAATCAATGTCAGCACCGACGTCGGTGAACTTACCGAAGAAACCAACCGCAGCAATTAACGGCGCCTAAGCAAACCATGATTTGTCATCAGACTAAGCCAAGCAGAATCCAACATCCTGTCTCCTCTGCGTTGCTGGGTCTGACCATTGTGCTGTGCCTGCTCACTGAGGCCACGGCTCAATCTAACTATGCCGCCTTCGAATTGGAGCGCGAAGAAAACTGGCGCCCCTTGGTGTTGGAAGACGTGAATGGCGATGACGCCAAGGACATCATCTATTCGCACTATGATCCTGCCATTGGGCGCGAGCTTCACATCCACCACCAGCAGGCCGACGGCGGCTTTGCCGCTACCCCGCAGCGGATTGAGGTAAAGACTGAAACTATCGCCGTTGGCTTCGCCGACCTGCGACCCGACCCCGGCAAGGAACTGGTGCTATTCGCGGACAGCGGTGTGTTTAGCCTGTCAACTACTCAGGCAGGCTATGCGGGAAATCTAAAACTATTGATTGAATGGGACCTGATCGCCGCGATCCCTGACCTTGAAGAAACCCTTTTCACCAATATACCCACCGACATAAATGGCGATGGCTTTGTCGATCTGCTGCTTGCCGGTGATGATGAGTATGGGCTGTTCTTCGGAGGCCATGATGAAACCTTCACCCTGGCGACCCGGTTCACCACCCTGAATGAAGACATCACGCCGGTTCAGCGCGTCAACAACGAGCCAGATCTTGACGGCAGGCTGGGGATAAATCCGGAACAGGGTGTCGTGGTGGAGCTCAGGGTCGAACTGCCCTCTCCCTTTGAGGGCTTTGTCGAACAATGGCAGGAAGCCGAGCTGGAGTCAGGCTCCCTGTTACGAAGCGAACAATGGATGCCTGGCGCTGTCCTAACCCAACTCAATGACGATGCGCGGTTGGACATCGCGTATATCAACGCCGGCGAAAATGGCCTGGGACAAATGAACATCCACTTTCAGCATGCCGACAGCAGGTTTGACTCCACACCGAATTGGCAGAGCGATCTGGATTCCAGCGGTGAGCTGCAGCTTGTCGACATGAATCAGGATGGCAAGGTCGATTTATTACGTCTATCTGGAGACGGGGATGACTGGACCGCTCGACTCTACCTTAACCAGGCAGGTAGCTTTAATTTTGCTGGGCCGAATCAGGTTATGCGCTTTTCAGGTTTTGACATGAGTCTTGAAGTCATAGAAAACGCCGATGGTGAGGTCGTCCTCAACGCCAACTTTTATACCATTCCGGTGGTCGATGCGATTCGAAACGCCAGCATTAACCGCACCCAGTTACTTTACGGCAGCGGCGCCAGCGAACCGGGCCAGGTGTTCAACCGTCGACCGGACTCCAGGCTCGAAGAAACGTTCTCCGCCGAGAACGTACGCGGCCTGTCCGAACAGATGTCCTTGCGTTACGACGTGGATGGCGATGGCGCCAATGATGCGCTGTATGTGACTGAAAATGGCACGCTGGCCGCAAAACAAATCGGGTCTGACCTGCGGATTGCCAATGAGCCATTCTGGGAGTACGTCTCTCCCCGCACGGTATTCGAATTTGAAGTACTAAGTTTAAATGATGATGACCGACCCGATCTGCTGCTGCGCCATGGCAGGACCACGACGCTGCTGGTGGCACAGCCTTGACCAAGGATCAGAGATCGAGTGACGATGCTAATCAAGCGTAGCAGATGGGGGTTGATCGCGCTATCCAATGCACTGCTATTCGGTGGTTTAAGCCAATCGGGATGGTCAGATGTACCCGACTTCAAGCAGCAGATTTTCAGTTTGCCGGCCAGTGCCGAATCTCTTGTAGTGGCTGATCTCAATGATGACGGCTTGAATGACCTGTCCACCCTCGTGGATGATCGTCTGAGAATATATTTTCAATCCAACGACGGTTTTGACTTTAGCGCCGATTTCGCCGAAATACAGTTTGGCGCACGAGCTGTAGGCTGGGATCTCAGCAATGGCTTCAGTAGTAACGGCAGCACCACGATTATTGCCTTGCTGGATGGCAAGCAAGCGGTGTACTACCCAATCGCCGATCGTACAGTTTTAGAACCACAGGTCATCAAATCCGATTTACCCGGCTTCATCAGCTCTGGAGTAAGCCGTTTACATTTTGCCCGAGACATCAATGCCGACGGCTTGCAAGATCTGGTAATTCCCGGTGCAGGAGAGATCAGTATTCTCATCAATGATTCAGGAAATTTCGAACCACCTCTCAGCGTTCGTTCCGAAGTTCGCCTGCGCACGCAACTGAACATCAATCGCTTCAATCGCTCTGCTGGCCAAACCATACGCATCCCGTTACTCGATTTACGTGACGTCAACGCCGACGGCAATGCCGACCTGATTTCTCGCACCGATGAAAAGCTGGATGTTTTTCTAGCAGCTACAGGCGACAGCTATTTCCCTGCCTCGCCGACTTATTCACTGGACATCGCCGCTATTGAAGAACGCCTCGGTGACTTTGATATCGATACCCTCGACTTTTCCAATTTGACCGGCGTGCTCGCCCTTACCCATGAAGAAATACTTGAGGACATAGACGGCGACGGCATCCATGACTTACTGCTGAGGGAAGGCGGCAAGGTATCATTTTTCGGAGGCAACAGCACCGGCATGGATCTCGAGCAGCCTCGCCAGGTACTGCGCTCCGGCGGCAATGTCTTAAGTACCTTCCTTTATGACGAGAACGAAGACGGTCTCAAGGATCTCTGGCTCTGGCGAGTTGAACCGATTTCTGTGGGAGATATTTTCGTGTGGCTGGCGCTGTCGGGCTCTGTCGCGATCGAAGCCTTTATATATCCTAATGACGGAGAACGGTTTGCTCGCAGACCCTCACGAAAGGTGACAGTTGACCTTAAATTCCCTTCAGTTATGCGTTTGGCGAATGCGTATGAAAACCTCAACTCAGAGGTTGAGGAAATTCAGGATCAGGGCATCTCGCGAACGACAGAGGCAGACCTTGAAGGCAGTCTAGAGGCAGATGACCTGGTGGTGCTGATGGATAACCAGATTAGGGTGTTTCTGAATACAATCGAACCGAGCCAGGATCGGGAGTTTCTCGGCGCGCTGGGCTACTCCCAAAGTCGCGACAACTATGAAATCGATATTCGCGAAATCCTTAACAATGTAACACTCAGTGGGGACCCCAACCTCGATGTGGCCAGAAGTCAGGCCGCTGCTGTCAGCATCGACCTTGACAGCAATATCAGCAACGGTGATCTCGTCGCCGCCCAAATCAACAGCGATCAACTAGACGACGTCATAGTCTTCACCAGTTTCGACGCTAGTCAGATTCGGGGAATACTGTTACTCTCGAAGTAACCAGCCTGCCTGCATCAAGAGCCTTTTAATGAAGAAAATTGTCTGGACCTCCTTTGGTATTTCCTTTGTTCTGGTCAATGTAATTGCCGAGGTAGGTGCCTACTACACGGGCATCTATATTCATATGTTCTTCAGAATTGCACTCATCGTTGGCGTCACTCTGGGCGCCACCGTACTGGGAGGCACCTTTAAACTGATTGACGTCCTGGATCAGGAAAAGCCGCTGGCCGGCACCGTTAAGGATACCCTTGGCGCGGATCGCAAAAAGGCCTGAGAACAGGCGCGGGCTCACCTTACAGGACAGTAAATCCCGCCCTCCTACCCCAAATCCGCTTCAATTGAGCTTTGCGGGGAAATGTGCTTTCATCCAAGCGGTTTCTGCACTCGAGACGAGAATAGAGATCGGGTCCAGACAGGCTATTAATCGTCACAGCATATGTCTCTGATTGAGCATCTCGAAACGATAAGTTGAAAGGCGTTTCCAACTGCCACAGCTACTGTCCCGTCTGTTTGAGAGAAATAAAAAAGAATCCAGCATAGTGCCCACATTCAAGAAATTTGGTTCAAGCCTGCGCCCAACGCTATTGGCATTACTCGCCCTAACCATGTTGGTAGCCTGCAGTGATGAATTGAGTCGGGCTCGCCCCTATGTGCTCACCACGGCAACCACTGGCGGCACCTTTTACCCGGTCGGTGTTGCTATCGCTACCATCACCCACGCACAGCTCGCTGAAAGCGACGGTATCTCCATGACCGCCATTAGTTCGGCTGGCTCACTTGAGAACATCAAATTACTCCGGGACAACCAGGCGCAGTTCGCTATCTTGCAGGGGCCCTTCGGCGCCTGGTCCTGGGACGGCGATGGCCCGGTAAGCACTCCCCAGGCCCATATCCGAAGCGTCAGTGCCCTTTGGAAAAACGTTGAGCACTTTGTGCTGCTCTCTGAACTGACAGAAAACGGCACCATGGCGGATCTCAACAATCTGGATGGCGATCGCTACGTGCTGGGAGCACGCAACTCCGGCGCGGAGCAGACAGGTCGCTTCATACTCGATACCCTGGGCATTGATTACCAAAGCAAGTTTAGCCTGGCCTATATGGGCTACGGCCCGACCACCGGCGCAATTCAAGATGGCAACATAGTGGGCATGAACATCCCTGCCGGCGCACCGGTCAGCTCAATCACCCAGGCCTATGCCCTGATGGGTGATCGCATGACGATTTTGAACTGGACCCAGGAGTCACTGGATCGGATTAACGCGCGCTACCCGCTGTGGGACTGGTACGAGTTCCCGCCCGGCACATATCCCAATCAAACTGAACTGATTCGTACCGTGGCCTCACCCAATGTGCTCGTCACCAGGGTCGGCATCCCTGATGAGGCGGTATACAACATAACAAAAGTTATATGGGAAAACCTGTCAACCCTGCATGATATTCATCGCGCCACTCGCGACATGCGTATGGAGATCGCAATCGATGGTCTCGGGGCACCGCTGCACCTTGGCGCAATCCGCTACTATCGCGAGATCGGACTNGAGATTCCCGAACGACTACTCATCACCGAAGCAGAGGATCGCGCCAACGGCGCANGGAGCAACAGCCCATGACATCACCCTGGCTGCGCTGGTCGGCATTCCTGTTTGCCCTGTTTCATATTTACTGCAATGTGTTCGCCAGCATTTCCGAACTATGGCTNTCAGCAATCCACTTTGGTGGCTTTGGCGCCATCTGCATGTTCATGGCCAACGAATNGCTCACGGATGGCAAGAAGTCTCCGCAGTACTGGATCAATGTGGTATTGGCACTGTTGGCTATGGCAACTGCGGCTTACCTTCTGCTATTTGAAAACGCGCTATACGCGAGGGAAACAGAATACATTGCCAGCGACTACGCGTTCTCCATAGTTGCCATCGGATTGGCAATGGAGTTTACCCGCCGCACCACCGGCTGGTTTATGCCGACTCTCATTNCTGTGAGTCTTTCNTATATCCTCTTTCTGGGTCGCTACATCGGTGGCGTATTTGCCTTCCCGGGCCTCAGCCTGGAAACCGTCATGTACCGCAGCTATTTCACCAGCGAAGGCATGTTTGGACTCACTGCCAATATTTCTTCTACCTTNGTTTTTATGTTCATTATCTTCGGCGCATTTCTGCTTAAATCAGGCGCCGGAGACTTTATCGTGCGTCTGGCCAATTGCCTTACACGCCGCCTCACCGGTGGCGCTGGCCTGGTGTCGGTAGTTGGGTCCGGACTAATGGGGTCGGTTACCGGTTCTGCAGTCGCTAACACCGTTTCCATCGGCGTCATCACCATCCCCATGATGAAGAAATCCGGCTTCACTCCGCGCTTTGCAGCTGGCGTTGAGGCCGCTGCCTCTACCGGAGGNGCACTGATGCCGCCAGTCATGGGAGCCGGCGCCTTTGTACTGGCAAGCTATACGCAGATCTCTTACCTCACTGTGATTGCGGCATCAGCCCTTCCCGCCCTGCTTTATTTCCTAACGGTTTCCTACTTTGTGCGAATTGAAGCAAAGCGACTAGGAATGACCCCGGTGCAGGATGGTGAAGGCGAATCGGTACGCACCGTATTAAAAGAGGGCTGGCACTTTATCATTCCGCTCAGTGTTTTGATCGGGCTTCTCATCTCCGGCCGCACGCCTACCTCTTCGGCTGCCTTCGCTATCCTGTCGGTGATTGCCGCATCCTGGCTTTCCACAACCCCGATGAAGCTGCAGGACATCTTCGATGCCGTGGTTGATGGCGTGCGCAACATGGTGTCCACTGCCCTGCTGCTGGTCGCCGTAGGTATCGTTATCAATGTGGTCACCACCACCGGCGTAGGCAATGCGTTTTCCCTGATGATTGTGGAATGGGCGCAGGGCTCACTGTTAATCACGCTGCTCCTTGTTGCCCTGGCTTCCTTGGTGCTGGGCATGGGATTGCCGGTTACCGCCTCATACATCGTGCTGGCCACGCTCTCGGCGCCATTAATTTTTGATCTCATTAGCCAGTCCCAACTGTTGGCCGCACTGCAGTCAGGCGATCTGCCCAGCAACGTCGCGGCAACAATCAGCCTGTTTGGTGGAGACCCAGTGATCGCCCTGCAGGAAATGCCCATGGAAATGAAGCAACTCATTCGCCAGGAGATGCTGCCTCCGGAATTGCTCACAGGCATGCTACTAAGCGCGCATTTGATTATCTTTTGGCTTTCCCAGGACAGTAACGTCACGCCGCCCGTATGCCTCGCCTCGTTTGCGGCAGCCGGCATCGCTGGCACCAAACCGATTCCTACCGGCCTTACCAGTTGGAAAGTCGCCAAGGGCCTGTACCTGGTGCCGATACTTTTCGCTTATTCGCCTCTGATCTCCGGCACATGGCCGGAGCGAATCGAGGTATTTCTGTGGGCATGTATGGGACTCTATGCCCTTTCTGGCTTGCTACAGTGGCATCTGGAGGCGCGCATTACACCAGCGGCGGCGCTCGCTTTATTGATCAGCGCATTCCTGCTGATGTGGGCACCCCTGCCCATCTATTACCACGCTCTAGGCGCCGCCTTGCTGGTGGGCGTAGTCTTTTTGCAGCTCCAAAACAACCAACTCGTCACCGCAGTGGCTAAACCACAAACAACTTGATAACAGCTTGAGAAAACTTCATGAATAAGTACAGCGCAAACGAAATACATCTAATCAATCGCCCAGCCGGCATGCCCAGCGCCGCAGACGTGGAAATGGTCCAGCGCGAGCTGACACCTCCCGCGGCGGGCCAGGTATTGATCAAAAACCTGTATATGTCAGTAGACCCTTACATGCGCGGACGCATGCGAGAGAATGCCGTGTATGCCGACGCCTACCAGCTAAACAAAGCGATGTATGGCGGCGCCGTTGGCGAAGTTATAGAGTCCCAGTCTGACAAGGTGAAGATCGGCGACATCGTGTTGAATCAGGGAGCCTGGCGCGACAGGCTGGTGGCCGACGATTCATCGGTCACCGTCTTGCAGCCTTTCGACAAAGACCGGCTGTCTCTTTATCTCGGTGCGCTTGGCATGCCCGGATTTACCGCTTATGTCGGCCTGAGGAAATTCGGCGAACCGAAAGCGGGAGAAACTGTATTCGTTTCCGCCGCCTCGGGTGCGGTCGGCGCCATCGTTTGCCAGATTGCTAAGCAGTGGGGCTGTCGCGTAGTGGGCAGCGTAGGCAGTGACAGCAAAGCGCAATGGTTAAAAGAAAAATGTGGCGTCGACGCCACCATCAACTACAAAACCTGCGGTAACCTGACCAAGGCGCTGGCAGAAACAGTCCCGGACGGCGTCGATGTGTATTTTGAGAACGTCGGTGGTGAACACCTGCAGGCCGCCCTCAACGTGATGAATCCATTTGGCCGTATCGCGGCCTGCGGCATGATTTCAGCTTACAACAATGCCAAGCCGGCACCAGGACCCAACAACCTGATGCTGATTGTCGGCAAAAAGATTCGCATTAACGGTTTTATCGTCTTTGACCATAGTGAGATGCAAACGGAATTTCTGGAAAAAATGGTAGGCTGGATCCAGGATGGCGAGATCCAATATCAGGAAACAGTTTATGAAGGTCTCGATAAAGCTCTCGATGCCTTTCTCGCCCTTTTTAGCGGCGATAACTTTGGCAAGATGATCGTAAAAATCTAGCTCACTCTTTTTACCTTCAACTACTAACGAGTTCGGAACTGGCCGACCCCTTTGGAATTTTGGTTGGGCAAAACCTGGATGCCAATAACGCCTTCTGCGCGCAATGATCAAACCGCAGCACTCACAATTCATCAAACAACTGTAGCTGCGCGCAAACCCTCTACTGCTGCGTTATGGCTGAGGTATATTGAATGACGCCCCTCAACTCCAGCTTGGCCAGCGGCGCTGCGGTCATCAAAGACACCACCGCGACCGGCGCAACGGAAAGGGTATCACTGGTGCCGAACATACAGTAAACCGTCAGTCCATACAGGTTCGCGTACAGACCGGTTTCAGCCGGCATACCGGCCACCATCGCATGAGTCGGGGCTTGAGGAATCAACATGTTGGCAACGACAAACGCAGCCAGCCTAGAATGGGAATGAAGCAAATAGAGCGCCGGTTTGCTTCAACTAATTATTCGCTCCCGCAGAAGCGCCCGAATCGCAATCTTGAAAGTAAACAAGTTTATTCCTACCCCTGAGCAAGCAAGTTGCGCAAATCAATAATTGCGGCGTTGGCACGCGACACATAGTTTGCCATGGTAAGTGAATGATTGGCAAAAATACCGAAGCCGGAACCATTTAGAATGACAGGGAAAAACACATTGCGCTGACTGGCCTCTAGTTCCCTGATGATCTGCCGCAGGCTGGCCATGGCGTTCTTGTCTACCAGCACCTCTTCGAAGTCCACTTCGACCGCGCGTAGGAAATGCATCAGCGCCCAGGTAACGCCTCTGGCCTCGTAAAACACTTCATCTAATTCTAACCAGGGCGTTCGCACTTCCACTTCGGCACTGGTGGGCGTGGATTGAACTGCCGTAGACTCTCCCGCAATGTCAGTGTTAATTCGGGCCTGCCCCACACTAGCGCTGAGACGCTGAGACAAGCTACCCAAACGCGACTCGACATTGAGCAACCATGACGCGAGGTTATCCGCGCGAGCAAAGAACTGCGCATCCACATTCGCAGGGTCGGAAATTCGCAGCAAATAGGAATCCACCCGCTCGATTGCCTCGCGATACTCAGACTCGGTTGGTGGAAACAGCCAGCTATCACTATTGAAGTTAAAATTCGGCTCCGCAATTATCAGGTCAGGGTCTTCAGTGGACTGGCTCTGCGAGCGACTGAAATCTTCCCGCAGAGAGCGCGACAGATCTCTCACCTGAACCAAGGCACCAAATTCCCAGTTAGGAATATTATCCAGATATAAGCCTGGCGGCATGACATCATTGGTGAGGTATCCTCCCGGCTTGTCCAGCAAGGTTTCTGCCACTCTAATCAAGGCCGAAGTAGTGATTGCGCCGGGGACNGTGCCGAGCCCTGCACTGGCAAGTTTCGCCTGTGCGTTTAACCTGACATCGAATTGCGCTGGCTCATTGCTCCAATACATCCCGACTANGAGTATCAGGATAATCAAGAATCCCATGCCATTGNGAATTCCACGACACCATCCCTCACTATTCTCACGCGCTGTGACCAATGCTATGAAGCTNGCCCAACCCTGCATTAACTTGTCGAACATACTCAGTTACTCGCTGCAAAAGGCAAATGGTTGATGAACTCAGTATGGTTCCGCATCAGTCCTCGTCCTCTGGCAATCGTAAGCGCACACCACTGCGACTGGCTAACTCGATATTGCCACGCAAGCGATAGCCGGCTACCGCCTCACGCATGACACTGAATATCCANCGNGCCAGATCATCACTGGGCGCGGTAATGAGAAAAAATGCTTCGTTCTCTCGCGCCTGCTCTGCAATGGCAGCAATCTCTTGCTGGATCGCCTCAGAGCGCTGTGCCAGCCCACCAGCATTTAACTCGAAGAACAGATCGCCNGAGTCTTTCTCGGCCTGCAGCAGGTCGCCAGCCTCGGCGATGGCAGGATGGGCCGGATTGACATAGCGCGCCCTGCCCAACAGAGTCTCCGCTTCCTCAAACAAGCCCTGGCGACTGGCATCCTGNGCCAATTCNACATAGCGCAGCACGATATCCTCGAGGCCTTCGAGAGCAATTGCATTATCGGGATCGAATGACAGTACCCGCTGGAAACGGTCGTGNGCGTTGTCACTCATCGGCGTCAGCAGGCGATCCGCGTCCAATGCCTGCAAAGCTGCAAACAGCAAATCGGCAATCATACGCGGGCTGCCGTTAGCACCCGCGCCACGAATCACTTTGGCCTCAGAGAGAGTCCGGATCTGGATGGCCTGCTCTATCACTGCGGCAGTTTCTGGCTCCGGTGTTTCCGTCGCGCAGGCAACCAGTAAGACTCCGCAACCCACCACCGAGAGCAAACGTAAAGACAGTCTGGGAATACCGCTTGATTTCATGTTGTCGCCGATACTCAGTTAGTGAGTTCCGCAAAAAAGAGATAGCGAAGTTTATCACCTTCTGCTACCGCAGTATGGGGCGGAATGATGGCAAGACCATCTGAAATACTTAGGGAAGCCCCAACTCCCGAACTCTGGTTGTCGATAGGTTGCAGGCTCAAACCTTCCTCTGTATCTCGGCTCAGCGTCACCCGGATGTATTCCTGGCGCTCACCGCTTTTGGCTCGGTCGAAACCAGCGGGCACATCAATCCAATCAGAAAAAGGCCGATCACAGGCCTGCATGGACAATAGAGCCGGGCGCACCAGCAGCACAAAGGTGACAAACGCCGAAACCGGATTTCCCGGCAAGCCAAAAAATTGTTTACCGCATACCTTGCCACTGGCAAAGGGTTTGCCCGGCTTGATGGCAAGCCTCCACATATCCAGACCACCCAGGGATTCCACCGCTGGTTTGATGTGGTCTTCTTCGCCGACGGAAACCCCGCCTGTGCTGATGATGACATCTACCTGTTTGGCGGCGGTTTTTAACACACTTCGGGTGGTATTAAATTTATCACCAACCACACCCATTTCTATGACTTCCGCGCCAAGGTTTCTGAGCAATGCCGCGATAGTGTAGTTATTGGAACTATAGATTTGACCTGGCTTTAATTGAGTGCCAGGTGGCACCAATTCATCTCCAGTAATCAGCAGAGCCACCCTCAGCGCTCTTCTCACCGTCACCTGGGTGAGACCCACGGAGGCCAACACACCAATATCCTGGGGACGTAAGCGGCGCCCTTCTCCGAACAGCTTTGCGCCAGCCACAATATCTTCACCCGCAGCGCGCACGTTCTCGCCCGGAACCACTGCCTGCAGGATACTTATAGCCTCATCTTCAGCCCGGGTATTTTCCTGCATCACTACAGCATCTGCGCCCGGCGGCAGTGGTGCCCCGGTGAAAATGCGGGCCGCGGTGCCGGCCTGGAGTGGCTCACCTACCTGACCAGCAGCAATGCGCTGACTGACTTGCACCAAACCTCTTGGTTGACTATCTGCGGCCCTCAATGCATAGCCATCCATCGCACTGTTGGCATGTGGCGGCACGTTTATCTTCGCAGCTACATCGCTACCAATGATTCTCCCCAACGCTTGCTCCAGTGGAACCGCCTCGATTTCCAGTATCTGCGGCAGGGACTGCAGCAGTGGCGGAATTGCTGCTTCGATGGGTGTTAGTGGCTTGCAACGATGGCTCGGGGGCATCTTTTTACTCTGCTCTTACGCTAGTTTTTGCGCTAAGTAATTCAAGGTTGGTGAATGACAGTTGCCACCTCAAGCCGCACTGGTCTCAGCGGAGTCACCGTCTTCCTGGGTCTGTTTGACATAGCCAGCCCTGTCGCCGTATAAGAGTTTCACAACATCCTGCAGATGACCGCGCCAGGATTTTTGCTTAATTCCAAAAGTGTCAAATATCTTCTTACTGGACATTGTGGAATTACGAATCTCTGGCGCCCGTGCCTCGCGCTCGATAAAGCGCGTGGTGTCCAGCAGCTGGTAGATTTCCTCATCGTAATTAGCCGCATACTTCAGGGTTAATTGCGCAAAATCGGCCTCTTCCTTGGTCTCAAGCCCGCTGTAGTGATAGGTCCCCCATACGTTGGCTTCACAATCTACCTGCCGGGCAACTGCGAGAATTGCGGCAGACATGTCGCCGGTATGGGTCGGACTAAAGCGCCGCTTGGTGACCTGCACTTCACCTCGATTCTTGATCGCGGTTCGAACCCAGGACTTGATCAGTCCCCGCTTCCACTTGCCGAAGAGCCATCCCGGTCTCAGGATGATATGTGCATTATGCTGTCGCACGGCCTGCTCTCCCGCCAGCGAGGAAAGCCCGTAGACTCCCCGCGGATTGGTGTCATCACTTTCGTTGTAAGCGAGGCGCTTGCCGCCATCAAAAACATAGGGGGTGGACAGGTGCAGCATTGGCACATTCAGATGATTGCAGATTTCGGCCAGGGTACCAGGCAGCTCCGCATTCACCTTGTGACAGCGGTCCACCGCNGATTCTGCGCGCTTTAGTGCGCTATGGTTACCTGATATGAAGTCGGTTAGGTTGATCAGTTGGGTCGGGGCGTAATCCGTCACCATCTTGGCAATAGCCACACCATTATCCGGGTCAAAGTGCTTATCCGGGGGCGCCATGAAACGAATCTTGCGGCGCCGCAAAATTTCGATGAGATCTTTGCCGGTAGGACTATTCGCCCCGGCGATGAACAACCGCATCTGTAGAATACATCCTCAAATCAGTGAGTTAGCTAGTTCGANCTCTCTAACTTCAGGCAAAGCCCGACNCAAGTCAAGTGCCNGNCCCCTNGGCACGGGTAATCAGCTGTCGACAGNTGACTCNGACTANAAAAACAGAANTNGGTAACAGGNACCTGNCGNTCGCNCGCCGCTGANGGTGAGCAAGCTGGCTATGAGTCTCTAGAAAGGAATATCGTCATCGAAGTTATCGAAATTCTGCGGTGCGGCAGGCGCGGCCTGCTGCTGATTAGATTGTGGAGCCGGCGCCGAAGNCTGCTGTCCACCAAAATCCTGNGAAGCGCCACCACGAGAATCCAGCATCTGCATTTCATTAGCCACAATCTCGGTCGTGTAGCGCTTCACGCCGTCCTGTTCCCAGGAACGTGTCTGTAGCCGACCTTCAACATAGAGCTTGGTGCCTTTCTTGACATACTGCTCCACNATTTCCGCGAGCCGATTGAAAAACACCACCCGATGCCACTCAGTTTTTTCCTGCTGGTCGCCAGTATTCTTGTCCTTCCAGGTCTCGCTNGTTGCCAGAGACACATTAGCCACAGCATTGCCATTTGGCATATACCTGACCTCAGGATCATTACCCAGATTACCGACGAGAATTACTTTATTTACACCGCGACTTGCCACACTTTTCTCCCTAGCTGCCCTAGCTAACTTTTATTTCGAAAATCACGCAAGTCTATACCATCGATCTGATTAAGTGGAATTTTCCGCTGATAATCTCTTCTAGGGGCATCATGTCATGCGGCCAACCTGCCTGATAAGCCGGAAGTTGGCGCGTGGAGCAGCATCTCACTTCTGGACACGCTGTAAACCCATCCATTGGGGCTCGGGTGCGGCATCCAGGCCGCACCCGGTCCTGAAGCAAGAAGCTGAAAGCTCGTAGTGACAGTCATATGGGAATTTGATGAGACTGAAGGGCATGAACTCAAGATGAAGATTTTTAGTAAACCTTTCATCAGCTGAAAATCTGTAAGCCAAGCACTGGGGGCAAGATAGTCTTAATCATGAAATTAAAAACTCTCTGAACGGCGCCGACGTCTGTCGCGGCCAAATCTCGCCCTTAGAGCCTTCGGCCGCGATCTCTGCACCAACAAACCTACCTTCGCTCACTTTCTCTGCACATTAAAATCCATCTCATCTTTGCTCTCGTAATTAAAGTCTCGGATAATGGTTTGTTTGGCTCAGCGCGTGAGATTTTCATGGATAAGATCGTAGTACGGGGTGCCCGCACCCACAATCTGAAGAATATCAATCTCACGATTCCCCGCGACAAGCTGGTCGTGATCACCGGTCTGTCCGGTTCCGGCAAGTCTTCCCTAGCGTTCGATACCCTATATGCAGAGGGTCAGCGCCGATATGTCGAGTCGCTCTCAACCTATGCACGGCAGTTTCTGTCTATGATGGAGAAGCCGGATATCGATCATATCGAGGGCCTGTCCCCGGCGATCTCGATCGAACAAAAATCCACCTCACACAATCCCCGCTCTACTGTCGGCACAATCACCGAGATATACGACTACCTGCGACTGCTGTTTGCCCGGGTGGGCGAACCCCACTGTCCGGAGCACAACACCAAGCTGGAAGCGCAGACTGTCAGCCAGATGGTCGACAAGGTGATGGCCCTACCAGAGGACTCACGGGTAATGGTATTAGCGCCAATTGTGCGTGAGCGAAAGGGTGAACATGTCCACGTATTCAATGAGCTGCGAACCAGCGGCTTCATTCGGGCACGGGTGGACGGTCTGGTTTGCGAGATCGACTACCCACCGGAGCTGGAGAAAAAAAAGAAACACTCTATCGATGTTGTCGTTGATCGCATCAAAATAAAGCCCGGACTGGAACAGCGCCTGGCTGAGAGCTTTGAGACCGCGATCCAGCTTGCCGATGGACTCGCCATGGTGGCGTCCATGGACAAAGAAGGCGAAGAAGACATGGTGTTTTCTTCCCTCTTCGCCTGCCCCAAGTGCGGCCACAGCATCTCCGAATTGGAACCACGGCTATTCTCATTCAATAACCCAGCCGGCGCCTGCTCAACCTGCGATGGCCTAGGCCTGAAGCAATTCTTCGATGAACAGCGCGTCATCANCGATGAGACCCTGGCGCTNCCTGAGGGTGCGATCCGCGGATGGGACCGGCGCAATATCTTCTATTTCCAAATGCTCACCTCGGTAGCCGACCATTATGGCTTTGCTATCGAAACCCCGTTTAACGAGCTGCCGAAGAAATATCAGCAGGTCATCCTTTACGGCAGCGGCAAAGAAGTCATCAAGTTCCAGTACGTCAATGATCGCGGCAATACCTATACCCGAAGCTGGCCCTTCGAAGGCATCCTGCCCAACATGGAGCGGCGCTTTCGCGAGACAGAATCCTCCATGGTGCGCGAGGAGTTGGCCAAGTACATGAGTTCACAACCCTGCCCGGATTGTGAGGGCACACGACTGCGAAAAGATGCGCGCTTTGTTCTGATCAAGGGCGCCAACTTACCCAGCATCACCGAAATGACCGTTTCCCATGCGTCGGAATACTTTGCTCAACTCAAATTGAAGGGCAAACAAGCCAAGATTGCTGAGAAGGTATTAAAGGAACTGCAAGACCGCCTGAAGTTCCTGGTAGACGTAGGGCTGAACTACCTGACCCTGAGCCGCAGTGCCGACACTCTGTCCGGCGGTGAGGCCCAGCGCATTCGCCTGGCTAGCCAGATCGGCGCCGGACTGGTGGGTGTCATGTACATTCTTGATGAACCTTCCATTGGCCTGCATCAGCGCGACAATACGCGACTACTAAACACGCTGTTTCACCTGCGTGATCTCGGTAACACGGTTATCGTGGTGGAACATGACGAGGAAGCAATCATCAGCGCAGACCACATCATAGACATAGGCCCAGGTGCTGGTGTGCACGGCGGAAGTATTGTGGCGGAAGGCTCGCTGGAGCGGATCAAGAAGTCACGCAACTCCCTTACCGGTAAGTACCTGTCCGGCAAGGAGCGTATTGCTGTGCCTGATGAGCGCCACCCCCGTGCTGAGGACAGACTGCTCAAACTGCATGGCGCCAGCGGTAATAACCTGCAGAATGTAAACGTCAGTATTCCCATTGGGCTTTTCACCTGCGTAACCGGTGTGTCCGGCTCGGGCAAATCGACCCTGATAAACAACACCCTGTACCCGATCACCGCCACCAAACTTAACAAGGCGACGACGCTTAACCCGGCACCCTATGAAGACCTCGACGGATTGCAGCATTTAGACAAGGTAGTAGACATTGATCAAAGCCCCATCGGTCGGACGCCCCGCTCCAACCCCGCCACTTACACCGGGATTTTCACACCGGTGCGCGAACTCTTCGCCAGCACTCAGGAAGCCCGCACTCGTGGTTATAAACCTGGGCGCTTTTCCTTCAATGTAAAGGGAGGTCGCTGCGAAGCCTGCCAGGGCGACGGTGTGGTCAAAGTTGAGATGCATTTCCTGCCAGATGTCTACGTGGCCTGCGATGTCTGTGGCGGCAAGCGCTACAACCGGGAAACTTTGGAAGTTACCTATAAAGGCAAGAACATCAACGAAGTCCTGGGCATGACTATCGAGGACGCGCGCGAATTTTTCGATGCGGTTCCAGCCATCGCCCGTAAACTGCAAACCCTCATAGATGTGGGACTGTCCTATATCTGTCTGGGTCAGTCTGCAACAACTCTCTCCGGCGGCGAGGCGCAGCGGGTCAAGTTGTCGCGGGAACTCTCCAAACGCGACACCGGCAAGACGCTATATATCCTNGATGANCCCACTACCGGGCTTCACTTCGCGGACATCAAGCAACTGCTCGCCGTGCTGCATCATCTNCGTGATCAGGGCAACACCATTGTTGTAATCGAGCATAACCTNGACGTNATCAAAACGGCGGATTGGGTGGTGGATCTCGGCCCCGAAGGCGGTAGCGGCGGCGGAAAGGTCATCGCCGAAGGCACGCCGGAACAAATAGCAAAGAAGCGTGGCTCACACACCGGACAATTCCTGAAAAAACNNTTAACTGGCTGAGAACGAGCCTGTTCAAAAACGAAGGAGNGCCATCAATAATGGCAGCCCTACTGTTTAATTACTCGCCAGATTGAGGCTCAGCAGGTGCAGGCGTGAGGCTCCCGCTTATACTATTTTCCCCAATAACAAAAAAACGCTTGGGGATGCTGCTGTCGGTGTGACAAAATTTACTGGAGGTTGCGCAGCGGGGTCCTGTTCGGCAAACCATTGTAAAGTCTAATAGTCAGAATTACGCTTTGCTTAAGGACCGGACATATTCGATAAAACTCCCCGCTGTAATACAAATGCAATCACAAGACCCTTTCAATAAGGGTCTAAAACACCAGCCGTAGCGGGCGCATGGAAGCGTTTCAAAGCAATCGAGAGCCGCGGTTCNAACAATCACTACACACATACCCTTATACTCTATCAGGAGGAGCACATGCGCTACCCACATGGTGCAAAGAAACTGCTGTGTGCCTCTGTTCTGGCAGCCATCGGATTTACCGGTGAGTTGGCAGCACAGGACACTTCATCCGCAATCCGCGGGCGTCTCGTAGGCGCTACCGGCAACCCCTTGTCGAACGCCACGGTTGTTGTTCAGGACTCCAGAACTGGCGCTACCCGTACGCTGGAATCTAACAACACCGGTACTTTCTATGCCACCAACCTCCCCGTCGGCGGCCCGTATATCGTTACCATCAATAACTCCAAGACGGTCACGATCAACTCAATTCAACTGGGTGATATCTATAATCTCACGGTCGACATGGGCGCGCCCAGTGAAATCGAAGAGATCATCGTATTCGGTGAGGCTAATACCCTGGTCGATATCGCAGCTGGCCCATCAGCCACTTTTGGTACCTTTGACCTGGATACAGCGGTAGCCTACAACCGTGACATCCGCGACGTGTATTCTCTTGATCCGCGCTTCAACCTGGACGGTGATGCACGCGATTCTCAGACCAACTGTATTGGTAAGCACCCCCGCTTCAACTCAGTAATGCTAGACGGTGTTGCCCAGAACGACCGTTTCGGTCTCAACAGCAACGGTTACGCCACCGCAACGGGCATGCCATTTCCCTATGCGGCGGTCGCCCAGGTTTCTGCCGAGTTGGCACCCTTCGATGTGACCTACGGTGGCTTCAGCGCCTGTAACATCAATGCGGTTACTCGCTCCGGTACTAACGAGTGGTCAGGTAATGTCTTCTACGAATTCACCAATGACAGCCTGCGCGGCGATTCAATCGAGCGTCGCGACGGTTCTCAGCAGATGTTCTCAACTCCTGACTACGAAGAAGAGTACAAGGGTTTTAGCGTCGGCGGCCCTATCATCAAGGACAAGCTGTTCTTCTTTACTGCCTATGAAGAATCAGAGCAGCCCGAGTTTATTGGACAGGGTGTCGCCGGTTCTGGCAGCGGCGTCGAGCGCGACTGGCTGGATCTGGATACTTTTAACCTNATCGANAACGCTGCTCGCAATCTCTACAGCATCGATACCGGTGGTGCGCCAACCGACGGCCAGCAAACCGCTGAAAGCTGGATGGGTCGCCTGGACTGGAATATAAGCGAGCGCCACACTGCCTCTCTAATCTACAACCAGTACGAAGGCATCGAAGACCGTGCCTCTGACGGTGATCAGAATGAGTTTGAATTTGCCAATCACTTCTATAAGAAGGGCGCGGATCTGGAAACTCTGACCGTCAAGCTGAAGTCTCAGTGGACCGACGCCTTCTCCACCGACATCTTTTACAACACCAATGAGATGATCGATTCCCAGGTGACTGTGGGCCCTAAAGATGTTGGCGATCACCAGATCAGCGTTAATGGTCGCAACAACGTGGTCTACCTCGGTGCCGATGACTCCCGCCAGGCCAATGCCCTGAACTGGGAATCCACCTATGTGCGTTTGCTNGGTGAGTACCTGGTTGGCGATCACATCGTAACTTTCGGCTACGAGCGCGATGAGCTGGATGTGTTCAACCAGTTCGTGCAGCACTCTAACGGCGGCGAGTACGACTACTTCGACGATTCATTAGGCAATCCTGCTGCCTGTGCGGCGCTTGATGCCCAGGGTCGTTTCAATGATCCAGCTTGTAGCCTGTCTGGTATTGACCGCTTCCTGCTTGGTCGTCCCAGCCGCATCTACTATGGTAGCGGTGGTGGCACCAACGATGCTGCTGATGCCGCAGCACGGTTCCGTAACAACGTAGACATGTTCTATGTACAGGACGAGTGGTACATCCCTGATTACAATCTGACTCTGGTGGGCGGCCTGCGCTATGAGCGCATGAGCATGGACGACCGCCCCCAGTTCAATCAGGCATTTACTACCCTGACGGGCGTGCGCAACGATGCCAATATGGATGGTGTTGACCTGTGGATGCCACGCCTGGGTTTCACCTGGGAAGCCAACTACAACCTAACAGTTCGCGGTGGTGTTGGCCTCTATTCTGGTGGTAACCCCAACGTTTGGATAACCAACGCTTGGAGTAACGACGGTATCTCAAATGTGCAACTGCAATACCGCAATTTTAGCGGTGCAGAGTCAATTTTCACTGACGTTGCACTGAGCGGTCAGGGTCGCCCTGGCTACGACGTGCCNCAGTCACTNGTTGACCAGGTTGCTGCAACCACTGCTGCCAACGCTGCCAACGAAGGTCTGGTNATTATCGACCCCAACTATGAGCAGCCTTCGGAATGGAAGTACTCTCTGGGCGCGACTTATGCCTTTAATAACGGTCTCACAATCGATTCTGACCTGATCTACTCGCGTCAGGATAACCCTGCGTACTACGAAGATCTGGCTCAGGACCAAATCGGTACTACTGCAGCCGGTGCCCCTATCTTTGATTTCGTTCGCGGTGAAGATAACTACATGCTGACGAACGCTCAGACTAAAGGCGAAGGTTTAGCATTCTCGCTGGTTGCCCGACACAGCTACGATTGGGGATTGGATTGGAATTTCGGTTATGCCTACACGGACCAAACCAATGTCAGCCCAATGACCTCTTCTGTTGCTGGTTCCAACTTTGGCAACTTGGCACTGACCACGTTAATAGACCCTCAAGCGGCGACATCAAACTATGTGTCACCCCATCGCTTCACCGGTCGTATCAGCTATGGTCATGAATTCATCCCGGGTAATGAAACCCGGTTCACGATGTTCATGTACCGCAAGCAAGGTCAGCCTGCGAGCCACGTCATGAGTTCTAACAATCTGGAAGGCGATGGCTTCTTTGGCCGCCACCAGCTCTACATTCCAGGTCTGAACGACTCTAATGTGGTGATTGCTCCTGGCTTCGACGTTGATGGCTGGGCACGATTTGTTCAGGACAACGGCTACGCGGAGTTTGCTGGTGGTTTCGTTCCACGCAACCAGAACTTCTCAGACTGGTCCACGCGGATGGACTTCCGTATCGATCAGGAGCTTCCGCTGATCTTTGGTACCCAGGCTCGCGCCTACCTGAAGATCTACAACGTGTTGAACATGCTGAACGACAGCTGGGGACGTCAATCCGACGCCTTCTTCTTCAATCAGCAAGTTGTTACTGCCTCTCTGGACAGCCAGAACCGCTACGTATTTGAGGACTTCCGCAACCGTGGCCTGACTGACCTGCGTGAAAACGCGACTTTGTACGAGATCCGTATGGGCATTCAGTTCGAGTTCTAATTCGGCTGAAAGTTAGAAACAAAAGGGCCCGGTTATCTCTTGACAGCCGGGCCTTTTTTTATTCCGCTCTGTTGTGCAGACAACTTAGATTCGAACAAATAGAGAGCGCGCTGCAGCTGATGCTTTCTGGACACGCCGTGAACCCATCCCTTGGGGCCACAGCTTCGTACACCAACTACATCGCCTTGAAGACTGGATAGTCTGCAGTATCCGATCTCTGCAACTGACCCTCTAAATACTCGTCAAACAAATTCCAATAAGCCAGTCCATCATCAGACTCCGGTTCAAGCAAATAGAATATCAAGTTAGCCAGTCGACCATTCATCGAGACTACATAATCACCGCGGGAAAACGTCTTCGTGGTTTCAATGAACTCACCACGCAGCAGACTATTAGTATGGCCGTTTTGCACAAAGCTTTGTTTGTCTATTTCATTGATGACAAACTGTTCGCCGCTAAAGGTCGCGTCTGCTTCTAGCACTTCTACCAAGATGCCATGGCCTTCCAGTTTCTCCGCAAGACCGGAGAGCGAAGCGCGAAAGATATAAGCACGTGGCACAGTCGCCGTCTTGGTTGCGTCGAAGGCATTGTAGTTTGCGACGCCCTCAATGATGACCAGCTCAGAACTGCGCACAAAGTCAATCGAGCCATCAGCCCTCCGGTAGGGGATGTAGCTATAGGTGAGCAAGTCCAGCGGCTCGTCTAGAGGCACCATGGTAAACTGCACGCCCTTTTCCTGCCCTATACTCGAGTCGGCAACGCGGGCATCAGCCTCGGCGTTGATACGCTGGATTTCTTCTCCGTGCAAGTGAGTGTATTCGAGAACCTCTTCGACGAAGGCATTGGCGGCATGCACGCGCTTATAAAAACGGTCGTGGGAAAAAGTTTCACCGAGAATCGCCATGCGATTTCGCAGCGCCATGTGATTGGTAATATAGCGTGGCGCGTGATGGTAAGTGCGCAGCTCAGTTGGTGGCCAGTCCCGGTAGTTGTACCCGCCGTACCAGTCAAAATCCAGATTGAATTTCTCTTTAATCGATTGTTTGATCGCGGGAAGTATGTGTTTACTGGTGTAATCTGAAGTAGTGGCATCGCCAACCGTGTGGTATGAGGGCGCATAGGTAAGCGCATTACCGTGCCAGGTGCCATTTGTTGTGTGCAGATCAACGAGCAGGTCTGGATCCCAACGTTGAAGCACATTACTGTACAACGCCTGGGTTTCATCCGCCTCCATGATCATACCATCACGATTTAAATCATAGCCATGGGCGGTGCGTATG
>NYWC01000046.1 GCA_002684935.1 Gammaproteobacteria bacterium | reverse complement strand
AGAGCCATTAAAGCGACAGCCCACCATGCGCGAGTTGCTTAACCACACCGCCGGTTTTGGCTATGGCCTGTTTGGTATAGATCCGGTGAATACTGCATTTCGTGATAAGGCCGTGCTGGCCTCCAGCAACCTGGATGAACTCGTTGCTAAGGTCGCGGACATACCCCTGTTATCACATCCTGGCGAGCAGTGGTTCTATTCCATTGCGGTGGACTTGCAGGGCTACATTGTCCAGCAGATCAGCGGCATGCCTTACGGGGAGTTTCTGCGCACTCGCTTGTTCGAACCTCTTGACATGATGGACACCCGCTTCTACGTGCAGCCCGAAGATCACGGCCGTTTCTCCGAGGTGCACTATTGGGATACCGAGCGCAATCAACTCGCGCAACAGCCCCATCGCGCCGACCGACCCAGCTACCTTGACCCAACCCGCCTGGAGTCCGGCGGTGGTGGCCTGGTTTCCTCTACCCATGACTATGCGCGTTTCCTGCAGATGCTGGTTAATCGCGGCGAACTGGATGGCGCCAGAATTCTTAAGCCTGAGACGGTTGGCATCATGCGCACCAACAGCCTGACTGGTGAGGAAGACATGCGCTTCGCCATCGGTGGGCCAGGCCAGCCCGGCCAGGGATTCGGCGTCGACTTCGCCATCACCTACGACCCGCAGGCCGCCGGTACACCACAGGGCCCTGGCACCTATTATTGGGCGGGCGCTGCTGGCACCTCATTCTGGATCGATCCAGTAAACGATATCTTCTGGCTCTCCATGATACAGGCCCAGGGCCAGCGCAGACCGGGTTCTGCCAATGCCGGTGTGATTGCGCGAAATTTGATTTATCAGAGCCTGGAAACTAATCTTAATCGATAGTTCTTTGTACGTTTCGAGGCTACGCAGGCTCGGCTGACCGATGGAAAAATTTCCCTGACATACTTCTCCGATGCGCTCTGCATCTGGGACTTTATCGCGTAGGCGAGAATCGATGAAGTCGAATGCCAATATGGGCAGCAGGTGGATGTCGACTATCGCTTCTGCTCGGTGTTTGCAGATACCCGGCGCAAGATGGCGACAGTGTGGCATGACCGCGGCAGTTACGCAGGTTTTGCCAAGCACCTGCAGGATGTGGGAACCCAGTTTGATCACATCAATTTGCATCCGGGAATCTGGCGCGAATGTCGACCACTATCCTCTACTCCCGCCCACCTGACTCGTAAAGCAGCACAGAGAGTTTCGGTGACACAGACAGAACATGCACTGCATGGCATTCGCAGGGCATTCTTTGAACGCGCGCTGGATATAAGCAATGCCGACGTCCTGGAGCAATTGATGGCAGAATCCAATATCAAGGAAGTCCTGAAGCCGCCAAACGCTGCTACGGCCAGTTGGTGCTAATTTCTATGTCTGGTAAAATCAACAAGTTGGGATTCATTGCTACTTGATTTCCATCCATTGTTACTGACCCGTGCTAACACCCCCCGCACACTCCGATTAAGCATTAACACACTGGTTGTTAGACATGCCCCCCAAGAATCTAAGATTCATCCTTATCGTCGGCCTCGCCATCAGCTTGCCCGTTCAGGCACAGCAGCAGATACAGGAAATTCAGATAATCGGCCGTGAAGTGAATATGGTTGGCTCAGCCCTCAGCGCTTCGGAGGGTAGGGTCTCTTATAATGAACTGCTGCAGCGACCAATAATGCGCGCTGGAGACTTGCTGGAGTCAGTTCCTGGCCTGGTGGCGACACAACATTCGGGTAATGGCAAGGCCAACCAGTTTTTTCTGCGTGGCTTCAACCTGGACCACGGCACTGATTTCGCCACCACAGTGGACGGAATGCCAGTCAATATGCGCAGCCACGGTCATGGCCAGGGCTACACCGATCTTAACTTCCTCATTCCCGAGCTGATTGGCGAAATTGTTTATCGCAAAGGCTCTTACTACGCCGACGTGGGCGATTTTTCCGGTGCCGGTGCAGCCCGCATGCACAGCCGTGATGAATTCGAAGACCATAGCATTAGTTTCGGCAGCGGTGAGTATGGTTTCGGGCGCTTATTGTTCAANGGCAGCCTGAATAGCCTCGGCGGAGGGCTGACCTACGGACTTGAACGCCAGGTCTATGAAGGACCCTGGGACAGTGTCGATGAGGATGTGGACAAAACCAATCTGTGGTTAAAACAGGTCTGGGAAGGCGAAACAGACAAAGTTGCTGTTTCGTTTATGCTCTATGAAAACGAATGGAACTCTGCCGATCAAATCCCGGCCAGGGCGATTAGCAATAGCTTGATTAGCAAGTTCGGCTCCATCGACCCCACTCTGGGCGGAAATTCTTCGCGCTACAGCCTGGCGTTAAATTGGGAAAGAGATCTAGGCTTCGCCGAGCTCACCAGTAACGCCTACGTCATCGATTATGACATGGAGCTTTTTTCCAACTTCAGCTATTTCACCAGTCCGGAAGGCGACCAGAATCAGCAAGTCNATGAGCGCCGACTCTTCGGCGGAGACGTGGCCCTGGCGATTCCCGGTCAGTGGGGCGAAATTGATGTCATCAATACCCTTGGCGCGGAGCTCCGTATCGATGATGTCGCGGAAGTCGGACTCCGCGCGTCAACTCAGCGCCGGATTCGCAACGATATCCGTCTCGACGCCGTGAACCAGCGCAGTGTTGGATTATACTGGCAGGGCGAACAGCGCTGGTCAGATTCACTGCGCACAGTGCTAGGACTTCGCTATGACCAGTTTGATTTCGAGGTAGATGCGCTGACTGCGATNAATGCAAACTCCATTCCTGCCAATTCCGGCAAGGCCGATGACNGTATCTTCACGGCATCATTCAGCCTGATGTACGCCATCAACGACAACAACGAGCTGTACGCCAGTATCGGTGAGGGCTTCCATAGCAATGATGCACGTGGCACAACACTGCGGCTTGATCCGATCGAGGGCACACCAGTGNCTAAGGCTGACCCGCTGGTTTCCACACTCGGTTCAGAAATAGGTTGGCGTGTATTTTTCAATAATCAGATCAATGCCACCCTGGCGCTATGGCAATTGGATATCGATTCTGAATTATTGTTTGTCGGAGATACCGGCAGTACCGAGGATACTGGTGTGGGCAGTGAGCGGCATGGCGTTGAACTGACGACCTACTTCCAACTTAATGATGCCATTGGTCTGGACTTCGAGTATTCCTGGACTGACGCTGCTTTTGAAACCGCGGTGGATGGCAATGATTCCATTCCCGGCGCGCTAGAACACGTAATCAGTGCCGGCATTAATCTGCAGCCCAATGATCAGTTCTTCGCACACTTGCGCCTGCGTCACTTCGATGATTTCCCACTGGACGGTGGTGTGCGCGCGGATGGGAGCACTCTTCTTAACCTTCGTGTTGGCTATGAATTTAATGACAATCTCAGCCTATCCATGGATATGCTAAATCTAACCGACTCNGATGATCATGATATTGAATATTTCTATGAATCCCAGCTAGCTGGGGAACCCACGCCAGTCGAAGACCGCCACTTCCATATTTTTGAGCCCCGGTCTCTTCGCCTTTATGTAGCTTACAGATTCTAAACGTGCTTCCAGCCCAAAATAGGGCTCTTCGTTACATCTGCCGATATGCTTACCTGTCAGCAGTCACTCAGAGATGCTACAGAGATTCTTCCCCTATGCATTATATGGCTTGTTTTGCGTTAAAAACGCCTAGAAAANCTGCTCACTGACTTCCAGCCATTTCCGCCGCGCTGATCCACTCTCGTCACTCTAGTCTGACTGACGGCAGGCACTTTTCCCGTGAGCAAGTTCTCCGCGGGGACTTCTAACCAAACAAGGATCAGCTTGATGCTCAGGTTTAGATTTACGCTCCAATTGTTATGCCAGCTTGTGCTCTCAAGTTGTCTGATTGCCGTAGCAACGGCGCAGGCGCAAACGGCCGGCACCGCATCGCCCCCAGCGAACTCAATCGACCGGCAATTTGGTAGCGGTTGGGATTATGCGCGGGGTTATAAACGCGTTGCTAATACCTCTGATCTCGTTGCAGTGCCGAAANACGCATNTTTGGGTCGTCAGGGAANGAACTGGCTGTGCGAACGCGGTTACCAAAANACTGCAGACCAATTGCTTGCGATTCAACTGCCCGCAAATTCCTATCTCAACGATAATGGCGATGACTGGCTGTGTGGCCGAGGTCATGAGAAGCAGGAACAATCCTGTGCCTATATCATTCTGCCCGAGAAAGCCCACCTGAATTCCTCAGGCTCAAGCTGGGACTGCAACAATCCCTATCGAAGACCCGGCAACCGATGCATCAGGTAGCATTTGAGCTGACCTTGTCTCGACAAGCTCAACTGCGTCGATAGCGCTGGATACGACCTTTGTACTTTTCGGGATTCGTTATTGGCGCGATAGTCTCTAGCCGGGTTTGTTCGTAGCCCCTGGCTTTCATCTCTCGGGTAAAGTGATTTCCATAGCCTCGACCCGCATCAGTCAGAAGCACTTCGCATCTTGGTTTAGCATAAAGCTCGATGAACTTTGCCAACGCTATGGCTTGGCCAGGTTCGAACAGCACATCACTGGCGATAATCAGATCGAATAGACCGGTTTTTTCGTCGCGCGGATCTTTCCAGGCACAGCGCAAGAATGGGATATCCGGATCCTGATTAAGCTCAGTATTGTATTGCAGGTTGCGACAGGCACCGGGATGAATATCAGTGGCCGTAATATCGGCATGGCGTTTATTCAGCACCAGGCTGGCCAGCCCAACACCGCATCCCACTTCGAGTATGCGACGACTATCAATGTCGTAGTGGCTCATTAGTTTCGCCAGCACTTCACCCGCCTGCCAGACCACGCCATAAAGAGGCCAGCTTGCCGGCGGAATGCCTAGCGCCTCTGTCTCGCCGCTGTCGTCATCATACTGATTACGATCACGCAGCGCGCGATAGTGAATATCAAATTCACCAATCTCGCGTGTATGAAACCGATATCGCACAACGGGCTCTGGGTGCTCCGTGCCCGTGCGCTTGATATTCATCTCGAGTCAACAGCGTCGCGCCGCTCTCNCAATACTTGCTCGGCATGCACATTGAAATGCGTCAGCAGATTGGAACCNAAGGCATTGCTGATCGCAACATCGGCCGCATCACGACCACGCGCCATCAGAATGCGGCCGATCACGGGCTTGTGATTGCGCGGATCAAACACATACCACTGACCATCTAGATAGGCCTCGAACCAGGCCGCAAAATCCATCACAGACTCGGATGTAGGATTGCCGATATCACCCACATAGCCTGCACAATAGCGGGCTGGAATATTCATACAGCGGCAAAAGGTGACAGCCAGATGCGTAAAGTCCCGGCACACACCCGCCTTTTCCTTGTAGGCCTCAGCGGCAGTCTTGGTTGGGCGCGCGAATTCATAGCCAAATGAAATGTGCTGGTGCACGAAATCACAGATGGACTGCACCCGCTGCCAGCCAAATGGCGCACTGCTAAACAGCTTCCAGGCTTCATCCATCAAGACATCGATCTCACAGTAGCGACTGCCTAGAAGATAAANCAGCACCTCATCAGGCAGATTTTCAACAGCAATTTGACTGGCGTCAGGATTACTGAAGTCAATGTCACCACTGTCATCGATCAGAGCGTCGGTGAATATCCTCGACTCGCCTTCAGGGAGAACCAAACGCGACACCCAGTTGCCAAAGTCATCACGATAGCCGCNNACATCCAATGAAGGGTCAGTTTTGACATAGTCTGGCGTCAGTAGATCCGAGACCCGGGACGAATGCACNTTNAGTGTCATGATCATNGGGGTCGGTTGCGGACACTGATAAGCCATNTCGTAGCCGAAGCGTATTTTCATAGNTNTCTCGATNGNTCTCTCGATAGNTCTCTCGAGTGGCGCAGACAGCTTTACNGCCNTCTGCNTCNATNCCTTTTCTNTTGTTTCNTGTCTTCTAGTAGTAATCACCCAGNACAGTTATTTCGCGCTTGATGAGCCGCTCGATGGCTCTGAGCTGCTTTTTCTCATCATTGCTTACCAGAGAGAGTGCCACACCGCTNGCGCCAGCGCGACCGGTACGGCCAATACGGTGGACATAGTCCTCAGGCACATGAGGCAGGTCAAAGTTAATCACAAGGGCCAGCAGCTCGATATCGATACCGCGGGCCGCGATGTCGGTTGCGACCAGTACCTGCACTTTGTTTGCCTTAAAGTCCGCCAGGGCCTTGGTGCGCTGCGACTGGCTGCGGTTGCCGTGAATCGCGACGGCGGAAATTGAATCCCTTGCCAGGCGTTTCACGAGTTTATTAGCACCGTGTTTGGTGCGGGAAAACACCAACACCTGCTCCGTGGTTTCCTGTATGAGTTCGCAAAGGAGATCAGCCTTCAGCGGCTTTTCCACAAACCAAAGATTCTGTTCGATTGCCTCTACCGTAGAATTACGTGGCGCCACGTCTATTTCTACCGGGTTACGACAGATACTGTTTGCCAGCTTGCGAATTTCCTTGGAGAAAGTCGCGGAAAACATAAGGTTCTGACGCTTAGGTGGAATCAGTGCAATTATCTTGCGGATATCGCGAATAAAGCCCATGTCCAGCATGCGGTCAGCTTCATCCAGAACCAGCAGTTCGATATCGTCAAACCGCACCGCTCGCTGTTGATGCAAGTCCAATAAACGGCCAGGAGTCGCGACCAGCAGATCGACGCCATTTTTGAGCGCCTTCAGCTGTGGGTTAATGTTAACGCCTCCAAAGACAACAGCGGACTTTAGCTTTTCATGCTTACCATAGGTCAGAATGCTGTCGTGCACCTGGGCCGCAAGTTCGCGGGTAGGGGTAAGAATCAAGGCGCGAACTTTGCCTGGCGTGACGCGCGTGTGCGGTCCCAGCTGTTGCAGCATGGGCAATACAAAGCCCGCGGTCTTGCCAGTGCCAGTCTGGGCAGCGGCCATGACGTCACCGCCAGAAAGAATCGCTGGGATGGCCTGAGTTTGAATAGGGGTTGGCGTGGTATAGCCAGTATGCGCGACTGCGCGCAATAAGGAGTCGGATAAACCGAGTGTTTCAAAAGTCATAAAATTCTCAAATATAATAAAGTAAAACGTAAATTCGCTGGCCATAAGCTAACGGCCTCGCGGCAATAGGCCCAGGCAGCGATAGTCAAAGACCAAAATTTGATGCAGGACTGAATGCGTGAGCGGGACAGTCTGGATGCACGAGTGTGCAATCGATAGAAAAGTTCGGAGTGGCACCGTCGTCGTTTGGTTGCGGACGGTTGCGACAGCAGAAGTGCAGGCTGGATCAGGATCGTCTAAGCGTATCGCGCTCTGAACGTTAAGTGCCCTGATGACCTGAAGCTAAAGGAGCTGAGCTAAAGAAAGTGCACGCGCTGTACAAATTAGTTGTACAGCTAAGTTACTACTATAACACGGAACCGTATGAATAGAGAGTAATAGTTCCCCCTGCCACCATAGCACCCAGACCTAGCAGGCACAGGAGGCAGTTACCACCATATGTGCCGGAGAATGGTGCGGGTCCTTCAACCGGACAGTGTGACAAGCTAGCTGGGCTAACTAGAACGTGCCACGGATTTTTATCGCCAGTACCGGCCCAGCGTCAGAGCAGGAATCCTCAATCTCATCGATATTTCCGGTGGCTATGTTGCCGTTTATGTAGCGCGTACGGACACGGCAGCGATCACGCGAATCCCGTGCTTCGAAGCGATAAACCAGGTCGCCCCAGGCCTGGACCTCGACCCAGCTAAAGATTGATCCAACTTTGAGATATCGTTCAATCTTATCCACATCCCAGACCCTGAATTCATTATAGAACTCGCGGCGATAGTTGAATCCCCAATTCATATTATTGCGAGTTGGAATGTCATGCCGAAACCCAAAACTGTAGTTACTGCCGCCGCCACGCATAGAACGCTCCCGCTCAATGTTAAGGATCGGATCGGTTAGGGAAGGCTCTTCAAGCCTGAGACCGGCAGTGAACAACATGTCAGGCTGGTTGAACATCAGCAGTCTGATGCTGCTATTGAGGTTAACCCCATATTGCCGACCGCTACCAATATTGCCACGGGCACCGAGGACTTGATCGCCAGTGGAAATATCTACATTATCAATAAGATCATCAAAATCATTAAGGAAAAAATTGCCGCTGAGAACACCAGCATCGTTTGGCAGACGGTATTCAAGATTGGCCTGGTAACGCCAGGCCTGGGTCTGGCGCAAATCCGAATTTCCTTCAAATGCGTTTTGCTCATCATCACTGCCATCGATACTGGCGGTGAAGTCTGAGAAGCTGAGTTGTATCACTTCTTTTTCTGCGGTGGCCCGAAACTGAATCGAAGGCGTGATATCAAAACGGTAATCGAGCTTGGGTCGAAAAAATGTAAAGTCCCGTGATTTCGACACATCACCTTCTTGGGAAATCCTGCTGTCTTCAAACAGAAATGTAGTTTCCAGGCTCATGCGATCGTTCAGCTGCCAATTATGAATAGTAAAGTATTCGTAGCGCATCTCCTCTACCGTGCCATTGGCGTCGGTAATTGGCGCAAGATTGCCGAAACGTGGTCCGCCATTGTTCACGGCCGGATCTGAGCGCAGCAATCCGAGCTGCAACGAGGTATCCAGAATAGTTTGTGCGCGTTCCACACCAGCTTCTAATGATTGCGCCTCATTCAAATCGAAAACATAGGAAGAGCGCATGATACGCTCGCGAGTGCGGATATAGTTTGATAGAAACAGATCCTTGGTGATGGAGCTACCATCGATTTGCAAACGGTCGCGAACTGCATCGTTCTCTGCCTCATTTACAATAAACAATGTCCGCCAACGACTGCCATCTGCAAATACATGCATATAGTCGCCACCGATTTCCCAGGTTCCATCCTCAGTTGGCGTTTCGTCCCGCTCAATCCTTACCGATGCTGGATCAACGCGAGAATCAGTGATGATTCGATCTGCGTAAGAAAGAAAATCATTCTCTGTGAACTGAAGATTAAGGTTCGCCACGTTGCGCTCATTGAATTCATAGCCAAGATTTGCTGCTAACGCTGTCGGCCAGGCATCGCCACCAAAGTCACGGTCGATCGTTTCATTCACGCTACCATCAAGGTTATAACTCGTCTCAAAGCCATCACGAAATTCCCAGCGCGGTTCCCGTTCCGCGCTGAGAAAGTAGCTGAAGCCGCCATTTTGACCAGTGGCTGAAAACTTACCCCCTAGTTGATATTTGCCGTCATGGTAGTGGTCAACATTGAGCTCATAGGTATAGGAAGTATTTGATTCAGCCTCCTTTAGTACGACGTTCACAACCTGAGTCCCACCGCGTACATCTAGATCGCCTGAGGTACCGCGAATGATCTCGATATACTCAACTTCCGAAGCGGGAATCCGTGTTAATTGCTGATTCCCCTCGTTGCCTTTTCCTGCAATCCGTCTTCCATTGATCAGGACCTGATCACCCCCAGCACCCAAACCACGACGATTGCCTCCCGAGTTGCCCGGGCCGCCCCCGCCCAGCGCCAGGTTTATCCCGGGAATACGGATTAACATATCGTTCACCGAGTAAGGCTGATATTGCTCGAAGAAGCTGGCCGGGTAGGTGACGGTAGAGTTTTCGTCAGTGGTAGGCTGATCTTGCGCGCTGGCTAGCGGGCTCATGGAGGCAAACAGCACGGCACTGAGTCCCATGGCCAAGACTATCTTGCAAGGTAAAAACGGTACTTTCATTTACTTCAGACTCCACTGAGCTTACGAGAACCATGCCAAAGCATGGAGCAGGAATTGCTCACAGCAAACAGAATTTCGCCAACCATCTGCAGGTCAATTTATGCAGCGCAGATTATGAGGGGAAGCTTGGTTTATACCTAGAGTCAGAGTGCGCAAAACTATTACAAATTGTAATAGGTGCCCTGGCGTAACCGGCGAATAAAACCATAGCGGTCTATTTTTTATAGCTGACAGCACAGCAACACTATGACGCGCTTGGAGATGACTTAAAACTAGTCTCCAGACCAGGAATACAGTACTGTATTTTTGCACTGACCCCCTTTATTCTGCCCACCCCTGCTGAAAGGCAAATGGAGGCATCTCATGGGCAACTCCAACTCAAAACCTGAACCGTCTGCGGATATCATCAAAGGCAGTGACATCGGCCAACCGGGCTCGCCCAACGATAAGGCATCGCAGAATGCCATACCGCGTCTCGGCCCGCTGGATACCTTCATTTTGAGCCTGATGTTTTTCAGTCTGATCACGCTGTTTGATTCCAGGAGTGCCGACGGGCTTGACAGAATAGCCGATGCACTGATGGCACAAGAGTCACTTGACGATAACGAGGTGGCGAAACTGGTTGCGCGATAACTCAGACTTCCATCTATAATCCTTACAGTGCTCGCTTATAATCTGCTATATATACTCCCCTGGAGTTTGGTCACACACTCACAAATGAATAATTCGTTTTCAAGATTTCGCAGCCTTATCGTAGCAACTGTCTTACTGGCCACATTAGTCCCCAATAATGCAGAGGAAGGAGACTGGCAGATAGTGAACTACTGGTCCGAGTGGTGTGCACCCTGCCGTATCGAGATTCCCATGTTCAATGCCCTGGCCCAGGAATTGGAATCCGCTAACGTCAGAGTCGTAGGCATCAATTTCGATGAAGACCCACGGGATGTCACGCTGGATATTGCCGAAGAGATGGGGATCAAGTTTCGCACCCTGACACTCGAAGAGTCCGCTTCCCTCGCATTACGCGCACCTGATGTCATGCCAACCACCTATATCCTCAAGCCTGACGGCGAGGTGGCAGCCAAACTCATAGGCATGCAGGAGAGAGAGGATATTCTTACCAAGTTAGAGGAACTCGGCCTGGCGATTAACACAGATGTTTTAAGACGAGAGGCACAATAACCCTGATGCTTTTTTCCAATTTCAGTTCTGCTTACGTCAGATCGCTGGCCGCCTGCGCTCTGGCTATTCTCATCACAGGAACTGCGGCCACAGCTTCCGGACAATCTGTAGGTATCTCTGTTGAATTGCTGGATTCACCAGCCCCGGTAAACAGCCACCTGTCCCGCGTGGTCAGCGACACCTCAGGACAAATCTATCTCTCCTGGGTAAGCGAAGAAGGGGACCTGGCACGTCTTTTATATTCAAAGCTGACTGAATCGGGCTGGAGCCGCCCTGAATTGATCAGTTCAGGTTCTGACTGGTTCGTAAACTGGGCAGATTTCCCCACGTTGTCCGTAAACGGCGACAACATGGCAGCGCACTGGCTGCGCATGAGCGCCGAAGGCACCTACGACTACAATATCGAGGCAAGTTTTTCCGATGTGCAAAATCAGGACTGGAGTGAGCCACGGGTCATCCACAGCGACGGCGTCAGCGCCGAACATGGTTTTGTTTCCATGCTTCCCCTTAAGGACGGTAGTACCCTGATTACCTGGCTGGATGGGCGCAATACTAAGAACGGCGACGAATACGGAGAAATGACGCTGCGTGCAGGTATTTTCAGCAGCAGCGGGCAAATTCTTAGCGAGTGGGAACTAGATTCAAGAGCCTGTGATTGCTGTCAAACCAGCTCCGCCATGACGTCTTCTGGTCCCGTCGTCGTGTACCGGGATCGATCCGCCGGAGAGATTAGGGACATTGCCATGACTCGCTACCTGGATGGGCAGTGGGCCGAACCACGCCCGGTGCATGAAGACAATTGGCAAATTGCTGGCTGCCCCGTCAACGGCCCTTCTGTATCAGCCAAGAATGAGCAGGTCGCCGTTGCCTGGTTCACCGCCAAAGACGACACGCCGAAAGTACAGCTAGCCTTGTCTTCTGACAGCGGCACAAGTTTCACGGCGCCAGTGCTGGTCGCTAGCCCGGAAACCAATGGACGAGTGGGCACTGCCCTACTCGATTCCGGTAAGATTATTGTGAGTTGGATCGACACCTCGTCGATAGAAGCAAAAATCATGCTTTCTGTATTCAGCAGCGAAGCCGAACTGCTGCAGCAAGTCGAAGTAGCAAACACCAGCGCATCGCGACGCAGCGGCTTCCCCATTATTGAAAGTGTCGGAGAATCGGTCTACGTCTCCTGGACGGATCTCAGTGACTCACCCCAGGTACGTGTAGCACGGGTGAGCGTAAAGTAAAAAAGAGGGATGGAAAAAAGGGGTCAGAGTNNAAATACNGTACTGTATTTTTACTCTGACCCCTTTTTTCTTTTTTAACCCCTNCTTTACGACTACTGATTATCCTGCAATATAAAACTGGCGCCCTGCTCGGCAATCATTACGGTTGGCGCATTGGTATTGCCTGACGTTATCCGTGGCATGATCGAGGCATCAATCACCCGCAGCCCCTCGACTCCCTGAACTCTCAGACGATCGTCGACTACGGCAAGTGCGTCATTACCCATCTTGCAGGTGCCCACCGGATGGAAGATGGTAGTGCCCAGGTCGCCCGCGGCTTGAATCAGTTGTTCATCAGTTTCGAGATCGGGGCCAGGCTTCCACTCTTCCGGCTCAAACCGCGCCAGTGCTTTTGCGGCCATGATGCGCCGCGTAAAGCGCAGACCACTGATGGCAACCCGCCTGTCCTCTTCTGTAGAAAGATAGTTAAGCTTTATTGTAGGATAGTCATGCCAATTGGCACTCTTTATTTGAACGTGACCGCGACTGCTCGGGCGCAAATTGCACACTGAAGGTGTGATGGCGTTGAACCCATGCAACGGATCACCAAACTTGTCCAGCGACAGCGGCTGCACGTGCCACTCAATATTGGCACTGGTCTGATCCGGGTCGCTCTTGGCGAAAGCCCCGAGCTGTGAAGGCGGCATGGTCANTGGACCAGTCTTGAACAGCAGGTATTCCAGCCCCATCATTGCCTTGCCGAATAGTGAGTTGGCACGCTGATTCAGCGTCACCGTGTGCTTCACCNTATAAACGCTTCGAACTTGCAGATGATCGTGAAGGTTTTCCCCAACCCCGGCGAGCTCATGTTTNACTTCAATGCCACGTGCCTGCAGTAGTTCCCCGGGGCCTATTCCGCTAAGCTGCAATATCTGTGGCGAACCGATGGCACCCGCACTCAANAGGACTTCACGGCGTGCCTTGAACTGGACGGTTTCCTTACCGTTTAAACAGACCGTAACCCCGGTCGCGCGCTGGCAACCATTCTCAGGCTTAAGCTTTAGTTTTTCGACCTGCGCATTAGTGACGACATGCAAATTTGACCGCGACATTNCCGGTCTCAGATAAGCACTAGTAGCACTCCAGCGCTTACCCCTCCGCTGGTTCATCTGGAAGTAGGCATTCCCAAAATTGTCGCCGCGGTTGAATTCAGTAATTTTGGGAATACCGGATTCCTCAGCCGCCTCGCGCCAAGCATCCAGGATTTCCCAGTTAACTCGTCGCTCCTCCACTTTCAATTCACCACCGGCGCCGTGAAATTCATCCGCGCCGTGCTGGTAATCTTCAGAGCGTTTGAATACCGGCAACACATCTTGCCAACCCCAGCCACGATTACCCTGCGCCGCCCAGTAGTCATAGTCACTCTGCTGGCCGCGCATATAAATCATGGCATTGATAGACGAGCAACCACCCAACACCTTGCCACGCGCATAACCAATGCTGCGATTGTTAAGCCCTGCATCGGGTTCTGTTTGATAGCACCAGTCGGTGCGTGGATTGGCTATTGTGTAGAGATAACCGACAGGGATGTCGATCCAGAAATANTTGTCCTCACCCCCGGCTTCCAGCAGCAGTANCTGNGTATCTGGATTCGCCGAGAGTCGATTAGCCAACACGCAACCTGCAGTGCCGGCACCGATGATGATGTAGTCATATTCACTCATGGAAGCATGTCAACAAAGCAAGCCATACGCGTTAGAAATAAATCATATCGCATAAATGTAAAACACGAATCTTAATCAGTTTATTCTGATCTCTTTTGACAATATTGCCTTCACTCTCGATCCCATAGNTGTCGAGTCATTACGCCCGCAGCATCTTCAATGACCTGCATGGCATCCAGAATCAGATCCTCCCGCCACTTCTGACCGATCAGCTGCACACCGGATGGCAGGTCTTCTACCAGATCCACCGGCACGAAGCCTGCCGGCATGCCGATGTAATTGACTCCATAGCTATAGATCGAGCAGTCAAACAGATCTTNAACTCCTTCGAAGGATTCATCGTAGTCATAGGGATAACCGGGACGCATCAGATAAGGCGTCAAAACCAGCGGATACTCTGCCAGCAGCATATTCCAGTCACGCACCAGAGCGGTTCGCGCGGCAATGCCGGAAAAATAGCCGTCGGCATCTGCCACGCCCTGTAGTTGATAGTAGCCATTGAAGATCTGGTTGATCATCGCGCTGCCATGCTCCGCAAATATNGGCTCGAGTGTCTTCTGCATCTCGAAATTCGTGTTTAGCAACCACTGCCTGGCGGCCTCAGCTATCGAAGGTGNCTCAATCTCNTCCACCTGGTAACCCGCCGCCTCGAGTATGGATGCGGCTCTATCCAATGCAGCAACTATGCCGGCGTGAATCGGATAGCCATGGGCTTCTCGACAGTATCCTATTTTCGGCAAGCCCTTATCGCCATTACTCTGATCAAGAGGCATCGGCACATGCCAGGGATCACGGGGATCGTGCTGCATCAACACTTCAGTGCCGAGCCTGACATCTCTTACCTCGCGACATATCACGCCTTGCACAGACATAAGCTGTGCCAGCATACCCCGCTCCGCTTTAGCGTGGGGCAAATAGGCAGGCACCCTGCCCAATCCAGGCTTGATCGTGCTCAGACCGCAGGCTGTGGCCGGATAGCGCAGNGAACCGGCAATGTCATTGCCATGGTTAATGGCAGCGAAGCCAGCAGCGCCCGCGGACGCGGCACCNCCGGAAGAACCGCCGGGGGAAATTTCCAGGTTCCAGGGATTGCGGGTCAGGCCGTGCAGCGGATTGTCCGTGGTCAGGCGCATGGACATCTCTGGCGTGTTGGTGCGCCCGATAATGATCGCGCCAGCAATCAACAGGTTTTGCACGATGGGTGAGTTGTCCGGCGCGATGACATCCTTGAACACCTCCATGCCATTGGTCGTTGCNCGGCCCTTGGTGTCGACGTTCACCTTCACCGTCACCGGCACGCCATGCAGCGGCCCAAGCGCTTCACCACTCGCTGCAGCTGCGTCAGCTTTTTCAGCCGCCGCCAGCGCTTGTTCGCTCAGGGGATCGACAATGGCGTTAAGCGCGGCGTTCTTCTCCTCAATCCGCGCAAGCGAAGACTCCACCAGTGCTGTGGCGGTAAACTTGCCTTCACAAATGCCTGCCGCCTGATCAACGGCGCTGAGTTGCCANAGTTTTGTCATTGTTTATCTCCACGCATAGGGGGTTCACTAAAATGGGGTCTGGCCCTTGTTATTTTCTTGTTATTACTACCGCATGTCTTTCAAGGCGCTGCCGCTTTTAATTCAAGTCACAGACGCTTTTCTCGCAAGCCGTTGGCGCTTTTTCCTGTGCGCCAGAAACGGCACCACAAAAAGATATACCCCGGTCAGCCACATGAAGAAGAGAATGATGGCAGTGGGGAAGAAAATCCAGAGCTTGATGTTGTCGTGAAAAAACGAGCCGTCATGAATCGTCTCGATAAGATCACTGCGCCGAAGGGCGACTTGTAATACTTCGGCGCTGGCGGTATCGATCTGGATTTCCCATCGATTCAGGCTGCGAATCTTCAGCATGCCTCGATCCGGTCGCACATCGAGCCGATCAATATCCTCCCAACCATCAATCTCCGCAGCTTCCACCGAACGCGCGGCCGCCAGAATATCCTCGAAGGAAATCTGTGGTGGGCCTTCGCTGCCGCGCTGACTCTCAGGTTGAATCCAGTGTACATCTTTCTTCAGCTGCAGCACCACGCCACTACCAATTATCACCAGGGCCGGCATTAGGATGGTCAAAGAGGCCCAGTAATGTGTCTTGCGGCTGAGGATGTTCCAATTGACGCTCACTGCTCTACTCCGGCTCCGTTTTTCTTGGTCAGCNANCTTGATGTCCTTGATGNCCTTTATCGCTTTTNCATTACTCCAGTTTTACCTGGCTTCCTACTTTTCTACCTTCTTATNATCACGCTGATAAATTTGCGGCCGGTAACCGCAGGACTATCGCAAGCAATGGCTGGGATGGCAAACATTAAAAGGCAAATAGTAAATTGTTCCCTCCCAGCGACCGTGCTAATTTGCAACAATCTCCAATAACTCTCAAGATAAACGCTAATGAAAACGCTGACCAATTGCTTGCTCTCTCTNTTTTTATTAGTCGCCGCTGCCGCAACTCATGGNCAACATTTTGANGGCATGAAGTACCGCAACGTGGGCCCGACCCGTGGTGGTCGCGTGACTGCGGTAGCGGGCACCGTTGCTGCACCCTCAACGTTTTATCTGGGTGCATCTGGCGGTGGTATCTGGAAGACAGANGANTATGGCACCTCCTGGNACAACGTTTCGGATGGCTATTTCAGCACGCCTTCCATTGGCGATATTGCGGTAGCGCAGAATGACGCCAATATCATCTACGTGGGAACCGGGTCCGATGGTCTGCGCAGCAACGTCATCGCCGGTAAAGGCATGTACAAATCAATAGATGGCGGCGAGTCCTGGCAACCAATTGGCCTGGACGACACAGGCCATATTGGTGCAGTCGAGATAAGTCCGGAAAATCACAACGTGGTCTATGTTGCCGCCATTGGTCAGGCTTTTAATGCGAGTGAAGAGCGCGGTTTATATAAGACGAAAGACGGCGGTCGCAACTGGGAGCAGGTCCTATACATCTCGGACAAAACGGGCATTTCCGATGTGGAGATGCTGCCCGGCAATCCGGAGATTGTTTTCGCCACAGCGTGGAAAGCCGAGCGCAAACCATGGACCATCATCAGTGGCGGCGAGAACGAGGAAGGCGGCCTGTTTAAATCAGTCGATGGCGGAGTCAGCTGGGAAAAGGTTANCGAGGGTCTGCCCACCGGTCTGATTGGCAAGATGGATCTCGCGCTTTCACCCGCCGACTCCAGCATTGTTTATCTACTGGTAGAAGCACCGGGAGATGAGGGCGGTCTTTACAAATCTATTGATCAGGGCCAGACCTTCGAGCAGGTTTCAGACCACGACGGCATCATTACTCGCCCCTTCTACTATGCAAATATTGACGTGGATCCCCAGAATCCTGACATCGTCTACGCCATGGCAACAGGCAACTTCATTTCCAAAGACGGTGGTGAGAACTGGGAGCGACTCGCCGTGCCTCATGGCGACAACCATGACATGTGGATCAACCCTAACGATCCCGATCTCTATATCCAGGCCAATGATGGTGGCGCCAATGTGACCCATAACGGCGGCAAGACCTGGTCCACGCAGTTTAATCAACCGACGGCTGAACTCTATCAGGTCGAAGTCGACGATCAATATCCTTACTGGCTCTATGCTGGGATGCAGGACAATGGCACCACCATTGCCGTACCGAGCATCGCTCCCTACGGCGTGCAGCATTCCAATCGCTGGATCGTAGACAGCGGCGGCTGTGAGACCGGACCTGCTGTACCCAAGCCTGGTGATCACAATATCGTTTATGCAGACTGCAAAGGACGCTTTGGTGTATTCGATAAACGCCTTGGCACTGAGAAGGGNTACTATGTGGGCGCCGCCAATATGTATGGCCAAAACCCCAGAGATTTACGCTATCGCTTCCAGCGCGTATCACCGATACATGTGTCTCCTCATGACCCGAACGTGGTTTACCATACCTCGCAATATGTGCATCGCACCACCGATGAAGGCAAGACCTGGGAAACCATCTCGCCAGACCTGACCGCATTCGAAAACGAGTATCAGGTGATCTCAGGCTCACCTATTACCCGCGATATCACCGGTGAAGAGTTTTACAGCACCATCTATTCAATTCGGGAATCTTCGGTGCAGGCTGGCGTTATCTGGGTAGGTGCCAATGATGGTCCTGTACACGTAACCCGTGACAACGGTGAAAGTTGGGATGACGTCACGCCNAGGCGCTTGCCGNCGGGCGGTCGCGTGGATGCGGTAGAACCTTCACCCCACGACGCAGCCAAGGCCTATATCGCGGTACTGCGCTATCAGTTTGGTGATTGGAAGCCTTACATCTATCGCACCAATGACTTCGGCAGAAGCTGGGATCTGCTAACCGATGGCAATGGTATACCAGCAGACTATCCCACGCGGGTGGTAAGGGAAGATCCAGATAAGGAAGGGGTGCTCTATGCCGGCACCGAATACGGCATCTTCGTTTCCCTGGATGACGGGGACACCTGGCATGATTTCCAACAGAACCTGCCGGTTACACCAGTCACTGACATCAAGATCGTTCGCGGCGATCTCGCCATCAGCACCATGGGGCGTTCGTTCTGGGTGCTGGATAACATCACCACTTTGCAGCAGGACGCAATCAACAGCCTGGATAGCGAGCCAGCACTATTTCAACCCAAGACCACCATTCGTTATCGCCGACCTCGAGGCATGCCGAATACTGAGGTACCGGATTACCCACAACCCGCCGTTGTAATCGACTATTACCTGCCGGAGGACTTCTCTGAACGCTTGGTGATGGAGATACTGGATGATGCCGGCACTGTGGTTAATCGATTTACCAACGCTGATGAAGACTCGGACAACGGCCCAGGTGAACAGGCCGTGACGGACATGGGCACCAACCAGACAATCTTCCTGGTGGACGATTCCCTTTCGAAAGATGCAGGTTTGAATCGCTTTCGCTGGACCATGCGTCACTTCGGTGCCTGGCATTCCAACGAAGACCGCCGCTACCAGAACGGCCCCATGGTAAAGCCAGGTACATATACCGTGCGGCTTAGTGCAGGGGACAGCACTATGGAGCATGCGTTTGAGCTCCAGGTTGACCCGAGAGTGCTTGCGGGCGGAACCACGCCGGCAGATATTTCTGCTCAGGTTGATCTGCAGCTTGAGATAACAGAACTGCTGTCCAGCGCCCGCCGCCTTGAGGATGAGTTGGACGCTGAACAGGAAGAGCTTGCAGAGCTCGAGACCGAAAATGGTTTAAGCGCCCAGCAGCAGGCGCGACTGGAAAAGGTCAATGCTGTTCTTTCCGCGTTGCAGACAGCACAAGGCATCTACATGGAACCCATGCTTACAGCGCAGATAAGCTATCTCTACAATATGATCAACGCCGCCGATCAGGCGCCGGGGCAGGAAGCAGAGGTGCGTTTCGCAGAGTTGAATCAGCAATTCCAGGCGCTGACTGCAGAATAGACAGGCGCAAGTGATTGATCGCTCTCGAGTGGAGAACAGCATGTGTTGAGTAAGTAGTTCGTACCCTGCCCCGCACTTGTATGCACGCATGCAGCGGGCGAATCGAGAAAGGGTTTGCCCGCTTTCTATAGCTGGCCGGAATTAACTAACGGAAGTGAAACCCCAGGGTAAACTCTCTGCCGATCGCTAGGGTACTGAGCGCATCGGCGGAGCTGAAATAGGTTTCATCAAACAGATTCTCAATTCCCGCCTGCATCTGCCAGCGATCACTGAGATCAATCCTGAAACTTAACGCGCCGATATTAGCAGCCTGCAAAACCCTCTCTGTCGCGCCAAAATCTTTTTTATCTAATCGTCTGCGCAGGCTCATATTCAGTGACCAAATTGGCGCTGAATAAGACAAATCAACTTGATGCCTCGCGGCGGGAATGTCGATCAGTGTATTTTCACTGTCACTACTGCCGGTGACTCTTTGCCCGGAAAGCGCCAGCTGCCA
>NYWC01000045.1 GCA_002684935.1 Gammaproteobacteria bacterium | reverse complement strand
GGCCAGCATGACCAGAATGTTCTGGAACGGCATTGCAAGAAACATAGGCAACAAGCCGAACAGCAGGCAGATTAACACAGGCCTATTGCTGCGGATGTAGCTNAATCCTAGCGCAATATCTTCCAACAGTGGCTTCTTCTCCTCACCCGATTCGTCGGAATGACTGCGGTCAACGCCAAACATGCAAAAGATGGCCATGCTGTACAGGAAGATCGAAAGCACATAGGCCGCGGNATAAGAGAACTGGGCCACGATAAGTCCCATGGCCGCTGGCCCCAAGATGCGGTTCAAATTCATGGCGCCACTTTGGAAACCCATAGCACGCTGCAGGCGCTGCGGGCCGACTACCTTCATGGTAATGGCCATACGCGCCGGCATGATGAAGGGAAAGGCACAGCCGGCAATAAAAGCGGTNCACAGCATGTGCCAGAATTCNANGCGACCCGTCAGCAACAGTGCCAGTATGAAAATCTCGTTGGCCGTGATCAGACTCTGACCCACAATAACCAATTGCCGCCGCTCGACCCGATCGGTAATCGCACCACCAAGCACCGAGGCAAAAATCAGAGGGACCGCCACAACCAGATTGATATAGGCTAATGACGTGGCTTCACCCGTAAGCTCCCAGGCCAGTAAGGTGCGGGTCAGCATCTGGCCCTGCATGGCAAAGAAAAACGCCACATTGCCGAAAAACAACCAGCGGAACTGAGGTACCGAAAAGACGTCAAGCGCGTTTGCTTTGGGTGAGCCTGGTTCTGGCCTTGTGGGGTCGATAACTGCCACTCCTCGAAGAGAGCGCGGAGTATAGCCCAATTGTAGGCTCCATTCCCTAATTTGGGCCCACTGCCTGATCGAAGTCGGTACCGATTAGCAGCGCATGGTATCGAGATGTTGCCTCGCTCAATCTCTTGGTTGTTCAACGCGCGAAGAGGTTGGCCAGTTGCGTCTACTGCAGATTACCCAGGGTGCTTCTGTTGATGCAAATAATAGGACTTCACGGGGCGGCTGGGTGTCGCGCGTCTTCTTTAGCAATAGCAAGTGCTGGTCTGTGCTGCGCGTCTACGCGAAATTGAGGTCCGCAGCGACTCAAGCGCTAAAGAGAACAGCCGCGGTAAACTAGCATAAGACGGCACTCTGTGCCTGCAAATACTCTTTCGCTCAGCGGAGAAAGGGCATGATTGCCAGACCTTTCTCAATATTGATACTGCTGTGTCTGTTGCCGGTGACTGTGTTCAGTCAGAACCCACCCACGGGAACCTGCATTAGCTCTTCCAGAGCTGGCAATGCCATCATGGTTGTCAACCTGCAACAGCCGGGCGAGATCCGCGAGATTAAGCGCCTGATGGTGGCGCGAGATACCAAAAAAAGCCGATTAACTAGCCTCAGGCTATGCTGAGGAAGTTGATAAAGCAGCGCTAGACGGAGTCACCCGCTATTTAGCCCACAATGCCCTGTGCGTGGTTTATGTACAAATTCGGGAATACGACCAAGCTATGAATGAATGTGATATCTCTATAGGTCTGGTGGGCGGACACTGGNCATCCTCCAACAACCGCAGCACTTCGCTATTTAGCTGAGGATTACGAGGGTGCCAAGGAAGACCATCAGAGTGCGCTGATGCGTACAGGAACCAGTGAGAGCGTTACCGGACTGGTA
Organism: Gammaproteobacteria bacterium; assembly: GCA_002684935.1. Taxonomy (GTDB): domain Bacteria; phylum Pseudomonadota; class Gammaproteobacteria; order Pseudomonadales; family Pseudohongiellaceae; genus UBA9145. The sequence continues at coordinate 24,747 of NYWC01000045.1, read as the reverse complement.
AGCTACGATATCGACCTTGCTAATATCCGCCTATTGCCATCAGAACAACAGAAGTAAACGTGCCTATTTTCAAATAAACTTGGATCGCAGTGCTTATGCCTAGCCACCGGAATTCAAAGAAAACCTTTGTGGTTATTAAATCCTGAAGGTATCCGCACGATACCTGCGTGTTAGCCAAGCTCAAATCGCTCGCGCAAAAAGCGAGCCACACCATCCTCATCATGATGGCCAATAACATCTGTGGCCGCACTTTTAATTTCAGGGTCTGCATTTGCCGGGGCGTAGGACTCGCTAGCGACTCGGAACATACTCAGATCGTTTTCACCATCTCCAAAAACTATAATCTCGTCATAGCCGAGCTCTTCACGCAGTGTGATGACGCCGCCACCCTTGCTGCCATTGCTGTGATGAACATCCATCCAGCGCAGGTTCTTGTCTTGAAACGCTTGGCCGGTATACGCCACCAAGTCTTCCTCATCAGCGATCATGTCGATAACTGATTGCACAGCATCTGAGGGAGCCATTCCGCTCAGGTTAATCACATGCGCTGTATCGGGCATTGCTCGCAGTGGCTCTAAAGGCAAGTGTCTCTCATCTTCAAATAACTCCGCCAAACGATTTTCAGTTTCAGACTTTAGACTGCCGTGATATACCGCATGACGGCCATCTGGTTCAAGCGTGAAGACAAAGGGAGTAATTTCCTGGACTGTCATNGCCGTCATCACATGCCAGACCTCTTGTTGAGTTAGCAGATGGCTATGACTATAGTCCTGCTGCTGTGGACACCATATTACTGCACCGTTCTTCAAGATATGGGGTAGCGCAAACTGGTGACCCCTGATGGGACCTAAGGCCGCTTGCAGAGTCCTTCCCGTAGCAACTGTATATGGGATACCTGACTTCCTCATGAGGGCAAGGGTTTCACCGGTGAACGCAGTCAACTCAGACTTGGCGTTAAGCAGGGTGCCGTCCATATCAAAAACAACTAGAGTCATATGAAAGTTCGCTCGCCTATTAGGCTCTATAATTTATGTAGCTCAATGCGCGGCAAGCTCAGTCGCGAGCAGTTAATACTCAAGCTGCGCATACTAAAACCGACACAATTCAACCCGCAGTAATGCTGTCTATCAGCCTGCTGACAGTTTCTGCGATGGTCGCGGCATTATCAGCTGTGTGCTAAGGGCTTAACTGACTTTGGAGATCTTTCGCCAAACCTTCAAGCGGCCGCTCGATTATTCGCGCAATTACCTGCCCATCTTCACTAACAATAATGGTTGGCGTGTACTGCAATTCAAGACGCGCGGCAAAGCCATCTGGATCAGTCTTGTTTCTATCAACAGCGAAGAGCGTTAGGCTTTGTAGATCGACTTCGTTCTGGTCTAGCAGCTTGAGCAAACGCGGCACTTCTCGCTCACTGTCATGACACCAAGTGCCGAATAGCACGGTCACCGCTTTGCCCCGCAGGGACTCGATTTGACTCAATTCTGCCTGGGTTGGCGAGTAAGCCTCATATTCGCTGGCAAAGGCCTGGTAAATGCTTAGCAGAGACGACGCCGATATTTCACCCAGATGATCTGAATTACTCTGCTCTGCAGCAGTTGCCGTTCCCATAAAAACCAACAGACACAGAAGTGGGGGAACAATCCGTGNGGGAGAATCGTCGAAAGACGCAGAGATCATGGCAAGCCTCATGAGTTGATTAGGCGGGGAAGCTTCAGCATTATAGTTTCGATCGCCGCTCCTGTCTCTTCGGACTCACACCTGGCTGCTCACATCCTGCGGCTATACGAGCAATAGCCCACGGGCACGCTTTGTCAAATACCGAATAGCTTGGAACGTAGCTAATTAGGGTAATCGAAATTGATCAGGTGATTTTCTCGCCATTGATTTCAATACGCAAAGACTGTTTCTCTAGTCAAAAGATCCCGCCGGCCCCGGAAACACCACGGGGCTCTGACTGCCATCTTTGGCCACGCTGGACACACCAAAAAAGTANTTGTCTATCACCACGTTCTCGAGTGTAAAGCTATCCACATCCCCCACAGCGCGGCTGTAGTCCCAAGTCGGAGATGTAGTCAGGCGCCAGTGCACACGATAGCCTGCAGCGCCGGGGTTTTTATCCCAACTCAGGGTCGTGCTGGGCCGCACCGCGCCGCTAATCTCGACGTTAGCGGGAGGCGCAGGCGCCTTGGCCATGCCCGCCAGCACTACNGCATTCAATGCCGTGAGCTTGGCGGCGTAATCAAAATCCACATGCTCGATGGTATCACCNAAGGCAATCCCGTTCTCGATGCGAATATCCTGATGCTGCTGGGTGTAATTTTCGTTGGTNTCCATGATGCGAANCGCAGGGAAACCGGNTTCGTTGAATGGACGGTGGTGGCCACCGCGGCCAAANCGATCGAGCCGATAGACCATCATGATATCCAGATTGGGAATATAGCGATCCGCCATCTCATCAACATAGCGCGCGATATTCCGCGAGGCTGAATCCACCTCACCACCCTGANAGCGACGTTGACGTGCCTCCTGCTCAGTTTCAACGTAGCGGGTACCTTCAGAAAAAACCCGTGCTGTGGTGTTATTGGTTACTCCGTTAACCCCGGTGACATTGCCGATCATGTCATTGTTAATCACGGCATCGATATTCCAACCCTCNTCGATGGCATGCTGCGCCAGGATGGCACCNCCATTGAGCCCCTGCTCTTCCCCTGAAAGGCCGACGAATCCGATGGAACCNGCAAACCGGTNCTGGCTGAGAACGCGAGCGGCTTCNATAACCCCAGCCATGCCGGANCCGTTGTCGTTGGCACCGGGAGAGTCCGACTCAGCGTTCATGGGGTCNCTGACGCGAGTATCGATATCCCCGCTCATGATAGTTAAGCGATTTGGATCTTCTGTGCCTCGCAGGATCGCAATGACATTCACGACCTCCACGGGATCAGGTATACGGTCGGTACCCGAGACAATCTCGGCAACCGTAGAGACNTCAAGACAACCTCCGCAATCATCGGCAATACGATTGAACTCAGCCTCTATCCAACGGCGAGCCGCGCCAATGCCGCGCACATCTGATTGCGTCTCGGAAAGTGTATGGCGAGTACCAAAACCTACCAGGGTTTCGATACTGGCCTCAATCCGATCCGCTGACACTGCTGCAACAATTTCATGCATCTGGGCCTCACTGGCCCTAGTCGCAGAACTGATGAGCGTTACAAATGCCGCTCCAAGAGCGAGCCTATTAGAGAGAGGGGTAATCANGTTTCGCCTGGTCATCGATNGGGCTCCATTAATTTGATTCCGCAATGAAAGCAAAGGTAGAGCCGTTTTGAAAGCACCGCAATCTGCGGCTTCAGACTTAATCACAGACGTGTGTGAATTTCTGCTTTACGCATTGCAGGCTCGCATCTCGCGGATTGCAATAAAACGCGTTGTGGGTGGGCTCACATACATTGAGTCAGAGATGCGGCACATTCACTCGCCTCTATTTTCTTCACTTCGAGCATATCGACTTGTTGCGCGACGCCCCTGCGCGTTGTTTACCGCCTGCTGATTTTGGCCCGGACCAGAGAGCAGCAGCTGCACCAAAAGTCTATTTCAACGCAGCATCAACCGCATCGTAGAACGCGTTGCGATGTGCGTTATAGACCGTACCGCCAGCTGCAGCCACGGGCCAAGCACTAAGCACGACAATCACTAGGTCACTCTCGGGCTTCACATAGATTCCCTGGCCGAATATTCCCTGGGCGCGGTAGGTTTCGTCATTATTCAACCACCACAAGTAACCGTATCCGGCGTTACCTCTGGAAGGTGTGGAGGACTCGACCATCCAGCCGTCGGGTAAGACCTTGGTGCCATCGGGCAATGCACCTTCGTTAAGGGCAAACAGGCCAATACGGCCATAGTCTCGCAGCGTGATATTCATACAGCAGCCGCCACGCTCGCCCTCATCACCATGGATACCCCAATTAGCATCGAACTCCATGCCAAAAGGTTTCCACATCTTGTTTTCAAGATAAGTCGCCAGATTGTTGCCAATGGCGGCGCGCACAACAGCTCCGACGAGATCAGTCTCTGCGGTGCTGTAGTTAAACAGCTCACCAGGAGCTGCTACCCGGGGCTTAGTGCCCAAATAACGCTGGATATCGATGATCCGGTCCGACGGATAGGTGGCCACATCGGAACTCAGGTCGGTGTAGTCCTCATTCCATTCCACCCCCGAGGCCATTTGCAGCACATCGCGAATGCGTACCGCGTCATAGGAGCTGTCGCGTAACCTAGGGAGGTAATCGGATACCGGATCATTCACGCTCTCGATATAGCCTTCCTGGATGGCAGCACCCAGCAGCATAGATGTCACGGACTTGGACACTGAGAATGAAATCCACAGTGTCTGCTCGTCATTCCCTAGGCCGTAGCGCTCCAGCAACAATTCGCCATCTTTAATAACCAGCACACCGCCGGTGTGGTTGTTCAGAATATAGCTATCAAGAGAGAAGCTTTCACCATCAACCTCATAGGAGAACTGTGACCAGTCAAACTGGCGGGCAGGCAACTCTAGCGTGTAGTCACCCGCGCGGATCTCACGAACTGGATTGAAGCGATCCCAATTACGGAATCGCACGATCTGCGCATCGCCGCGATCGGTGAGCACATAGCCATCATAGGGCAATAGCTCCTCATCTTCGGCAGGATCGACGAAGCGTGGTTCCTGGGCTGCAATCGGCATAGTCATCAACGCGAGGGGCAATATCGCCAGCTTTCGCAATAAAGCGACTGGGCAGCCGGCCACAATCTGGACGCCGTAAAAAAGAAACTTCATGCGAAAACCTTGATCATCAATTTTTTGAGCTCGCGAGCATATTCAATCACGAGACTAGAGAACGAGGAGTATAAGTGAAACGGCTGCGGCTGAAAAAGTTTGTTGAATGTTTCGAGCTATTTAAACCTTGCCACGCAATTACTAATCCCTAATACCAACCCAGGTCACAATACTTAAAACCAAAACCGGCATCAGTTGCGATTCATTATAGGTTAGGCAATAGAAATTATTCTGCGGTTGAATTTGTCATCTCACTGCCGGTCGTGCACATTTCAACGGGTCAGCGGCGACTTGCAGCTAATGATTTTCGAAACCATGCATGAACGTGGCATCACCACGCCATTTCCTCAGCGTGAATTCAGCCACCTTGACGAAGACAGCAATGACTGAAAGTTATAGCGATGGCGAATAAATCTTCGCTTGTTGCCCCGCCAAACCCCTAATCCATCCAAACGCGCTAATCATTCACTATTTTCTCGTCTAATGGCCTGGCTTATGCTGCATGGGAAACCTCTTCGATTCGCTTAAACCTGACATAGGCACCTACCAGCAGCAAGTAGCCGGCCACCAATATCCAGCCGGTTCGATCAATGTCCGAGAATGACAATGCACCCTGACCCATCAGGATCAGTCCACCAATCACGCACAGTGATTTCAGCTGGGTTGCGCTGAGACGCATTTGTGCGCGGGCGAAAACTTCTGGCAGTTTTTCCGGCAGCCTGAAGGCGGCGATCAGTGGAATCAGGTCGTAGATGAACACGAGCCCACCACCCAGCATGATGATGTAACGCAATTCCCACCCGGCAAGCACCGGCGCAGCCCCCAGCACTAGCAGACAGGTCAGCAGAATGTGGGGCGTATTAAAGCGCCTATTCACGACTGCAAGACCTCGCGGCAGCCAGCCATCGTCACAGGCAATAAGTACCGACTTGGTCGCCCAGGAAAACGTTGAGTTAATGCTGGTCGCTAAGGCAAAAAGCCCGGCGCCGACGATAAAAGCCACATACAGCCCCTGGGGCAAAATCTCGCGAGCAACCTCTGACAAAGGCTTGCCAGCAGTTTGCTCTACCGGCAGGATACCCACGGCGACGACAGAAACCAAGGCGAAGAAAACAGCGGCCACCAGGGTGCTATAAATGATTGCGCGCGGCAGGTCTCGCTCCGGGTTTTTCATTTCCCCGCCAAGCTCTGAAACATACTGCGCGCCGCCAGTTGAGAACGACAGCACCACACAGGCCAAACCAAATCCATACCAGCCATTGGGTAGCAGCGCCTCTCGCCCTGCAAACTGCGCGTAGTCCACCTCGAGTATGCCGAAAAAAATCAGGGTGGAAAGTCCGATCAATAAAAACACGATCATGAACTTCTGCACGATAGCTGCCGGTTTTACGCCAAACAGGTTAACGATATAGAACACGACTAGTATGCCCGCAGCGACCGCACGCACATTGACCTGCGGAATCAGGGCAGCCGCATACTCGGCAAACCCCAGCGCGAACAGTGCAATCAGAATATGGGTGATCAGCAGAATAGCCAGATAAAAGAATCCGACTCTTGGCCCAAGCACACGCTTACAATAGACATAGAGCCCGCCAGTAGCAGGCATTGCAGAGCCCATGAATGCTATCGGCAGCTGCTTGATCACCGAAAGTGTCGCCGATAGCACGAACGCCATAGGAATAGCGTAGGCGGTGAATTCAATGCCAATACCAATCAACACCATGATGCCTGAGCCAATTATCTGGCCCAGGGCGATAGCAAAAACATCCAGAAAACTGAGTGAGCGATTTAAGTGAACAGACATAGCAGATGCTTCAGATGCACGCCAGCGCAATATCGAGATCGGAAATCAAATCTGCCGAATCTTCAAGGCCGGTGGAGATACGAATCATACCGTTGTGAATACCCATCTCCAGCCGCTCAGCTTCGGGTATATCGAGAAAAGCCATGGTCGCAGGTATCTGCACAGTCGTTCGCACCCCGCCCAGACTCGCACCGAATGCCGCCAGTTCGAGACTATCCGCAACCTTGAGCGCAGCATCTCCGTCAGCGACGGCAAAGGTCAGCATGGCGCCGAACCCGGGAATCTGTGCTGTAGCAATTTCGTGCTGTGGATGGTTGGCAAGCCCCGGGTACCAAACCCCCTCTACTTTTGGATGATTCACGAGATGATTTGCAAGCGCGGCCGCTGTCTGGCACTGCCGCTCTAAGCGAACGTCTAGGGTTTGAATGCCGCGCAGCAATAGCCAGGCATTGAACGGAGACAGCGGTGCACCCCATTTCGCCATTGTGTTCCAGCGAATCTGCTCGAGAAAATCCGCGGGCAACTTGTCTGACTTCATGCAGATAGCCCCACCTATGACATCGTTGTGACCACCGATAAACTTGCTGGCACTTTCAACCACGATATCTACTCCCCATTGCAGAGGCTGTATCACGGCAGGACTCGCAAAGGTATTGTCACAAACTAGAATCAATCCATGCGCACGGGCGATATCCACCAGCGGCGGGATCGCCGCTACCTTCATGGTCGGGTTCGCAATGGTTTCAAAGTAAATGACTTTGGTGTTGTCCTGAATTGCAGCCTCGACACTGTCAGGATTAGCGCTGTCGACGAAGGTGGTCGTGATTCCGTAATCGGTTAGACGGTGATCCAGCATTTCGTGAGTGGAGCTATAGGTAGTCCAGTCACAGACGATATGATCGCCTTGTTTTAGCAGGCCAAACAGGGCTGTGGAAATTGCCGCCATACCAGAGGCTGTGGCGAGGCAATCATCAGCCCCCTCAATGATGGCCATCTGCTCTTCGAACTGATACTCAGTGGGATTACCACAGCGTCCGTAAATGTTTACTGACTTGCGGGCACCCTCAACGACCTCTTGATAAATGTCCGCGTCATACTGGAAACTTGACGACGTGATGATAGGCGCGCTGATTGATTTCGTCGCCTCATCCGGCGCGTAGTAAACCACCTTGCTGCCGAATCTAAGTCCCTTGCGTTTATCCGAGTCCATACCCTGTCTCCGCGACCACCGCAGACGCTGGCCAGGGTGTCGTTATAATTGTCAGCCTTTCCGGCAGGAGTGTGCGCCATTGTCATCCAGAAAGATAATAGACAGTTTAAATGCAATTACCGGTGACGGAAAGGAGCGCGAAGAGTGAGTACAGCCAGTTCAAAACAGCAGAGTCACAGCAAATTGAAGCCCAGATTTTGCTGCTTCCATCTCGGCAGTTGATCATCAGGAGCTAAGGGAGGGCACCACTGCACGCTTTGACATAGATAATTCCGGCATCGGGGCGCTCAAGGCCTAATAATTACTATTTGAATGCGACCCTGATTCAGTCGTTCATCTGCGAGGCGCTTTCCCGGCCCCTAAAATAAATTCCAGCTTGATCTGATTCTAGCTGCGTGAGGTAATTGCAAAAGACCACCAGTGATCCGGCCTCTCCGAAATCTCGTCCAAGGTCTGTCCGCGCAGATTAGCGAATTTGCGCGCGCGGGTCTGCCAGGCGTTGTCCAGTTCCGAGCTATCCCTTAGCCGCCGCAAACTGATGGGATAAACCAATCCATTCAGCCTGATGTACCCTGCCGGGTTTTCCAGCGCCGCCGTTGACCAGCGCTTACCCTCGCACTCTGAGCAGCTCAGGAACAATTCGCCATTGTTATCTGCCATACAATTCAGATTGATGGCGTGGGGCAGAATGCCGGATCGGGTTTGAATTTGGCACAGCTGCACCTGGTTGGCGAAGCGCCAGTCCATGACTGGCTCCTCTACCCTCTCACCGGAGAGATAAGCTCCTGGCATGCGCTCGCAGGGGCAGATGAAAAACCATGCAGAGGTGGCGCCAATAGCCAGTGCGGCGACGCCAGCCATGGACAGCATTAACACGCGACCATGTCTCTTGCTCATACCATTTAAACTGAATCTCTTCATTTTTGGTGTCATAGAAGTCGGCTTTTCGTTAGCTACTTTCGAATTCGTAGCAGTAGTTCCTAATAAAATACACCTTCTTGAAGGTTTGTCTTAATGTAACTTAAGGGAATGTATTGAGTTCAGGGTTCTGCCCGCCTTGTCCTACTGCGCATATAATTCGCGCAGACGCATCATGAAGAGAGCTTCAAGACCTATTGACTCCACCACACCCTGAATGTTTTTTAGCGCACGACTTGGCAGCGGTATTCGCAAGATATTTACCAGGCAAGCAGTAAGCAATCAGGCGGCAGATTTCTCCGACGCAGGTGCTATTGGCATCTGTACCGGCAATGCCGGTCTGTTTGTTTTACCTGCGTGAGTGAAATTGTCTATGAGTTCCTGATGCCGCGCCATGATAACGGGAAGTTCTCGTTCTTCCGGGGTAAGCAACAACCGAAATTCAGCAAGTTTGGCCCCCAGCAATCGACTGCCGCTTAGAGCCGACAGCGGCACAGAGAGAATGAGCCCAACAGCCATCGGCAACACCCAGTAGAGCAACGGCGATGCAAGCCAGGCAAGATAGGCTGTCGTCAATATTCCTATCAACGTCTGTCCACCATGGCGCCGCAGCAACACGGCGAGCGGAAACAATCTGCCGCGACGCTGTTGCGCGGACCAGCCTGAATCCTGACCACATACAATCTCCCAAAGGTGCCGGCTGTGCAGAGACATCACAATGGGCGCATGCAGTACGGAGAATAATTGTTCCAATATGGCGCCGGCGAGCAAATTCAGACTTCCGGAAAGCTTCCGCCGTTTTCCCACGGCGATAATCAGGCCAAGCAACTTGGGCAAGAGCANCAGGCTTATTGTCAGCGCAATCAAGGCNATCATGCGCGAGGAATCAAACATTTGACCGGAGCCAAACATCGCGATGTTCAGACCCATACTGCCGTCAGCAGGCTGCAAGGTGATCCTGGAGTAGAGAACTAGTCCCACCAACACCGACGCCAACCACAGTGGCGAGGAAACATAATTCATAACCCCCATCACCATATGCGCCCTGCTGGGCCAGCGCAGGCCCTTTGCCGGCAACACACCCAGGTGTTGGACATTGCCCTGGGCCCAGCGGCGGTCGCGGACCGCAGCGTCCAGGAGAGTCGGCGGGCATTCTTCCCAGCTACCCGGCAGGCCGGTGATCATTCGCACGGTCCAGCCGGCGCGACGAATTAGCGCCGCTTCAACGAAGTCATGGGAACGGATCTCGCCACCAAAGGGGCGTGGACCGCCCATGGTGGGCAAGCCCGCGGATTCAGCGAAGGCACGAACACGAATGATGGCATTGTGTCCCCAGTAATTGCCGTCGTCACCTTGCCAGGCATTGAGACCGCGGGCAAAGACAGGGCCGTAGATTGCGTTGGCGAACTGCTGCAGGCGGGCATAGAGGGTTTCACCTCCAATCAGTCGAGGCAGGGTTTGCAGTATGCCAAGCTTAGTGTCTGCATCCATCTCTCTGACAAGCGTAGTCAGAGTTTCTCCTGCAATCAGACTGTCAGCATCCAGCACGACCATGTAATCGTAGCGATTGCCCCAGTTGTTAATGAAGTCTCGAATGTTNCCGGCTTTACGCGCGCTGTTCTTATCGCGGCGGCGGTACCAGACCGGCATGGTATCGGATAATTCTTCCTGTAAGTGTCGGATCACCGCTGTTTCTGTCGGCCAGATCTCCGGCCTATCGGAATCCGAGACCACAAAGACTTCGAAGTGCCTGGCTTGACCAAGGCGATCCAGGTCTTCGGCCATGGCTGCCAGCGAGGCGCAAACACGAGTCGGATCCTCATTGAAGACCGGCATCAGCAGGACCGTATTACCCCGCAGCGGCGCTTCTGGACGGGCCAGCCGATGATCTCTGGCAGTGACGAATCCGGCCACTGCGGCCATGGCCGTCAGCGCCACCCAACCGAAGGTCACGGTAAACAGACCCAACAGCAGCCACAGCAGCGTCATTATGAGTGGAGAATTCAGTCCCCACGGAGTCGCCTCAATCACGGTTAGCGGCAATACCAGCTGCATCTGGTAGCTCGCCGCCAGCGTNAGTGCGAGGCTGCCTCCAAACGTGATTAGACGCGCCAACCNGGGATTTGCGCTGGACACGACTGCGCGTTGCGCCGGGTGCATGGATAGAACCTGGGTGGGCATGGCAAGAGTTGCCGCAGGTGGCGTAGCAGAATAGTTCAAAGACAGCGACTGATTCATCGTGTCCACCGGTACAGCCAGGTTTCACCCCACTGCCTGCCATNTACTTCNAGCGCGACGCGAAGTTCTGCGAGATCGGCAGCGCCCGGGTCGAGTTTGACGTAAACGCGATAGTTGCCGGTTGCCTCAACCAGCGTCGCGCTTACGTCAGTGACCTCACCAGCACTGCTAAAGGTGTTGACCNGAGCGGCATCAGGATCAGAGTGCACACTCGGAATGCTGTCGCCGTCGCTGAAGTCGATGACAAACACACGTTCATCTTCGGCGCCGAATGCTGGCGTGCCAGCGGCGGTTTCCAGAATGCGNCCCGGCTGCGGCGCGCTGGATGGTCCCGCGCCCCAGCTCATCCGGTAGGCAAAGTGATGATCTTTATCCGCACTGAGGCCGAGGGTTGGCTGCCAGTAGGCAACGATATTGTCGTTTGTCTCCTTACCACTGGGAATTTCCACCAGCACCACTTCTCCCTCACCCCAATCACCCTGTGGTTCTATCCACAGAGACGGACGCTTGTCGTAGCGCGCCTCGGCGTCCTGAAACTGCTCGAATGCCTGATGGCGTTGGAGCAGGCCGAAACCCAGGGGCCTGAGCTTGCCAAAGCTTGAGACCTGCAGCTCCGTGGGATTGGCCAAGGGCCGCCAAAGCGTTTCGCCGTTAGCCTGTTGAACAAGTAGACCGTCGGAATCATGAACGGCCCTGCGGAAATCATCAAAAGAACCGTGATTTGTGGCATCAAATAGAAACATGGAGGTCAGCGCTGCGATGCCAACGCGCGCAAGGTCCCGACGCGGGAACAGGCTAGCTTCGATATCGACAACAGTCGGCAATCCTGGCCGCACGCGAAAGTGGTAAGCGCCGGTGATAGATGGGCTGTCCAACAGAGCATGAACCTGTAAATCAGCTGCGTCCGATGACGGGGTTTCAATCCAGAATTCGCTAAATCGGGGAAACTCTTCACCGCCGGGACCCACCGTATTGACTGCCAGGCCACGGGCCGACAATCCATAGAACTGGTTCTTGCCGACGCCGCGAAAGTAGCTGGCGCCCAGAAACACCAAAAATTCTTCAAACCGTTCGCCGCTGTTAATCGGATGGTGCACCCGAAACCCTGCATAACCTCCGGCGGCATCAGTATCGATGTCTCCCAGGTCTTCATGATAGTTGAACACTGCCGGAGTGAAGGCCAGTGGCTGCGCCTGGTCCGCATCCACGAGGTGCAAGTTGACCGGTGACGTAGCGAGGAAGCCGGGGTGGAATAGCTGTAACTGGAACGGAGAGTCCGTTTCTCGCCAGATTGCCGCGTCAGGCCTGAACAAAATTCGACGATAGTCATCGTAATTCAGCTGCCGCAGCGGGTTATCTGCCGCTAGTTCACCGGACTGAAAAGGTTGCTGGGCGAGTTCCCTTGCGTANCTGTCGAGCCAGTCTGAATCGAAAAAGCGTGATGTTTGAGAGGCATCTGCTGTTGATTGGGCTGCAACTGTCTGGCTGACTAGCAGACAAAATATTGAGGCGACGGCGCTAACCCAACTGCTATGCTGGCCACTCCTGATCCACGCTGACCACCTCATCATCTGAATATTTCCTTACCCGACTTCGCTCAGCGCAGCCAGATTTGCAGGGCTTGCTTCCGTGCGTTGCACCGCAGATCTGGACTCCAACATATGATCCATGCGCCGGGCCTTGGTACTCAGATAAAAGGCATTATCAGCGTTTGCTGCAATCCTGCTTGGGACGCGCTCGACAACATTGATGCCGTCAGCTTTCAGGGCGTCAATCTTAGCAGGGTTATTGGTAATAAGGCGTACGGCTCGCACACCCAGGTCTTCGAGCATAAGTGAGCCCAACGTGTAGTCTCGGCTGTCAGCATCGTGACCCAACATCAGGTTGGCATCAACGGTGTCGAATCCTGCGTCCTGCAGGTTATACGCCTTCATCTTTTCCAGCAGACCGATGCCTCGACCTTCCTGTCGCAGATAAAGCACTACGCCTACCCCTTCTTGAGCAACCATAGCCAGCGCCTGATCAAGCTGTTCACCGCAATCACAGCGTCGCGATCCCATGACGTCGCCGGTAAAACACTCGGAGTGAACGCGAACAAGCACTGCGTCCTGAGAGGCAAGATCTCCCATCGTGAAAGCCAGGTGCTCTTTTTGATCCGCGGAATTGGAAAAGAAGGCAAGCTGAAACGTGCCGTGTTCGGTAGGAATGCTTGCGCTGACTTCACGGGTAACAGAAAGCTGGGGCATTATTTTCTCCGATGCCTTGATTGAAAAGGGTAAGGGGACCGCCTCCAGAGTCGACGCGCGTTAGCGTGATGGCCGCGGTGTTCAATTATTGTGTCTCTTACTACGGCGAGAGCGCGCCCGCGGATCAGCTGGCTGCTGCCTGATAGCGACTGCTGTGGATCTTGTTATTCGGCCGCAACAACACCGGTACTGAATGAGGTCTCGACAGTGAAAGCCTCCACAAAGCGGTCCCGCAACTCGTCCATGCGCCAAACTGGTGCATCGCTGCCGGGCAGCATTCCTGGCTGCCAATCCCAGTGGGCGACAGCTTCAATGACCTCAGCATCCCGAGCGATCAAATGGATCGGCACCTGACGTGCGTCCGGGTCCCCGGACACCATTGGTGCCGGCGGATGATCCCCCAACAGCAGGATGACCAGATTTTCATCTCCATATTCCTGCACATAGGAGACCAGATTGGACAGCATATATTCGATGGCTTGACGGTAGTGGTCGCGAATGGACTCGACTTCGCGCCATACGACCTCCGGCGTCGGTCCTGCCAGGGCCTGATTGTTAAATATGCGGCCGTCACCCACCTCCTCCCAGGGCACCAGTTTGGCAATCGGCGTCCAGGGCGCATGNGAAGAGATCAGCGCCACTTCCGCCATNACCGGCAANCGCGATGAACCGTNGCGCTCTNGGGCCTGTAACGCAGACATCACATATTGATCAGGCATGGTGACCCAATTGAAGGGTTCGCCTTCGTAGCCAAAGTTGTGCGCATTATAGATATGGTCATAGCCAAAATACTCACCTTCAGGCCAGAGCATAGTGATTCCAGGCATAGCAGCAACCGTCCGCCAACCTGCTTTTTGGAACAGCCGGTTAAGTGTAAGCCGCTCACTCATCACCAGGGTTTTAAAACGGGTCTCACTGTCGATCCAGGCACCCGAAAGGGCTGAGGCGTGAGCGAGCCAGCTGAGGCCACCTGCCACCGGAGATGTCAGGTAGGCACTGCGAATCTGCACGCCCTCCGCAGCCAAAGTGTCCTGCGCGCGTGTCAGCGTAGCCGTCATCGCCTCCGCAAATGGCTCACGCTCCAATAGAACCCGACCATAGGATTCGGCGAAAACCACAAACACGTCCTTGCCCTGCAATCTATTTAACAGAGTCGAATCAGCGCGGTCTGCCAGTGCGTCATCTTCTACAGTCTCTGCGAACTGCCGAATATCAAGAACGCTGTTCAAGGTGTCCCGTCCATGCCAGACCAATTGATCCAGCGTGAAGCTGCCGCTGCGGGTGGAGCCGAATACGCCAAATAAGCCCCACGCCAAGAGCAGTGCGGCTAGGACTGGAGCCGAGACGCGTGCCTTGATAAGCAGCATTTGCTGCACGCGGCCCAGCATGACAAAAGCCAACCAGCACAACACAACGCTCAGCGTCACCAGCAGCAGGCCAAATCCCACCGCAGCGAATTCACCCATCGCCCCACTTAAAACGTTGCCACCATCGGCAAGCAGATGAATGTCAAAAATCAGATCAAAAGGACGGCCGAGCACTTCGTGACTCATTAGATCTGCCGCCCGCAGCAGCATTGCTATCCCCAATATCACTGCCAACACGACTTTCGCGACTCTGCCGGAGCGGCCCGGCAAAAGCAGCAGCAGACCGATAAGCATGAATTCCAGCGGGAAGTAGGCAAAGGCGGCGGGACTGACCCAAACCAACTGATTTGGCACGCTTAGGACAGCGAAGAGACCGGCGCAGGCCGCCAAGTTTAGCGTTATGTTAAAAATATGCCGATAGGACAAGATTTTTTACTGCCTGGAAGCAATTAGGATACAAACTATATGCCCAAAGCCCGAGTGTTGGTTCAATTATCCAAACAAACAGGGCTTGGGCCAGGGTCGCCTATTCTGGACCTTATNAAGATTGAATCAAGCGAAGAATTCGGGTGCGACATTATGTCCAGTTCCCGATCCAGCTTAAATCACTATAATTACTCTGAAACAAGTTGCGCAAGTTTATGTGCATAGGGACTAGGATCATGTTTCGTCTATTACCAGTTTTGCTTTTCTCCAGTATAGGTTTACACGCAACTGCTCAGAGTGAGAGGTTTGAGCCCTTGCCCACTCAAGACGGAGTGAATTCAGATTGGCTGATGCCACGCACCGAGCATGGCCACCCCAACTTTCAGGGCACCTGGTTTTTCGGTTCCCGTACGCCCCTGCAGCGACCAAAAGATCTTGCCTCGCAATCCACTTACACTGAACAAGAAGTCCGCGCGCTGGAGCAGCGTATGCAGATGCGGCTGGATAACCAGGCTGCCCCGCTGGATCCTTCCCGAGATGCGCCGGAGAAAGGCGCGGTAATTCGACAAGAAGCGGATGACTCTTTTCTCGCCCACTACCTCGAGCCTGTGGTTACACCAATAGCTGGCGAATACCGAACCTCGGTGATTGTTGATCCACCAAACGGCAGGATTCCTCCAGTTCGTGAAGAATTTCAAGACTTCTATGCCAAGCGACGCGAGATGGGATTGGGCGCTGCTGATGGCCCGGAGGGGCAACCCCTGTCCGGTCGCTGTTTAATTTTTGGGGCAGCTATTCCAAACCTGACCCCAATGATGATGAATCCTAATCTGCAAATAGTGCAGAACCAGGACTACGTCATGGTGATGACGGAAATGGTCCATGATGCGCGCATCATTCGCCTTGGCGATGACCATTATGAAGACGGCGTGGCGCGCTGGATGGGTGACTCAGTAGGCTACTGGGATGGAGACACCTTGGTTGTGCGGACGCAGGGATTCAGGCCGGAGCAATCCACTTCCCGCATGGGCTTTCGTGTGTCTGAAAACTTCGTGGTCACCGAGCGCTATACCCTAACCAGCGACGACACGATCCACTATGCCTTCACTGTTATGGATCAGCAGGCTTACGGCAAAACTATCAGTGGCGAACGGACCCTGACTCGAAACCCTCCCGAAGAACGCCTCTATGATTTCGAGTGTCACGAGGGTAACTATTCCCTGGCCGCGATTTTACGCGGTGCGCGCATGGAAGAGGTACAGGCGGAGCTGCAGCAATAATGTTTTAGAGTGAGAACAGATGCCGGTAGGCGCAGCTTTCCAGCTCTGCCCCAGCTGCCAACCTGGAGCTATAAATCGGCCGAAGTTTTGTTGGGGAAAGGATACACTATTGACGCGTTCGATTGGGTCAATAGCACCCAGTGCCGGCACAGCTGGTTTGGTTCACTATCAGAGTGTTAGTAACTTCCAACTACCTCTTACTGTTCTAAAAGCACCCTGATACCGGCAAGAATGATGTAACCAAGATAATCATCACTGAGCCTCTTCAATTCCAGCTTCAGACTGGCTCTAGAATCATTTGGTTTCGAGTTTCAAATCTCCTCAGGATTATTCTGCACCGCCAAGTCCGCTAGCCCTTACATTTATCTTCCTATTTACTCGACATCCTGCAAGCAATTAGGCGTAAAATAGCGCCTCCGAAAATTCTTGTAACAACATATCCAACAATCTACACATTTATCGATTGTCACTCTCGATATCTACCCATGAATACAACGACCCAACTGGACCCTAATGACAGCCGCGGCTTTACCTTCGACTCCTTCAAATAAAATCCCCCAACAAATAGCTAACGAACTTTCCATCACGCCTCACCAGGTCAGCGCTTCTATCGCTCTGCTCGATGAAGGCTCCACGGTGCCGTTCATCTCTCGCTACAGAAAAGAGGCAACCGGAGGGCTGGATGATTTGCAGCTACGGGATCTGGAACTCCGGCTGCGTTACTTACGGGAGATGGCAGAGCGTGTCGAAACGATTATTGCCAGCATCGCACAACAGGAGAAACTAACGCCGCAGCTGGAGAAACAAATTCGTAGCGCAGAAACGAAGACTGAGCTAGAGGATCTTTACCTGCCGTTCAAACCCAAGCGCCGTAACAAGGCAATGATCGCGATTGAAGCGGGACTTGAACCGCTGGCAGACGCCTTGTTCGAAGACCCTTCTCAAGACCCTGAAGCACTAGCCAGCAACTTTATTGGTAGTGAGGCCCGCAGCAATGGCGTAGAAAGTTCCAAAGCTGCCCTAGACGGTGCCCGCTATATCCTGATGGACAAATTTAGCGAGGATGCAGCACTGGCAGGAAAACTCCGTTCCCACCTCTGGAACCAAGGCGAGCTCAGGTCGAAAGTCGTGGAGGACAAAAAATCAGACGCAGCTAAATTTGGTGACTACTTCGATTTCAGCGAGCGCTTGAACAAGATTCCATCCCACCGTGCGCTGGCGGTATTCCGTGGCCGAAAGGAAGGTTTCTTGCTGGTCGAGATTGGCAGTTCGGGCTTGGAATCTGGCGCAACTGATCCCTGCGAAACGATGATAGCCAGCCACTTCGGCATCGTAAACAAGGGGCGTGCTGCAGACAAATGGCTGCTGGAGGTCGTGAACTGGACCTGGAAAGTGAAGCTCAACTACCGCCTGGAAACAGATCTATTGGGACAGCTGCGCGAACAGTCCGAAGACGAAGCGATCCGGGTGTTTACCGAAAACATGAAGGCCATCCTGCTGGCGCCACCGGCTGGGAACAGGGTAACCCTGGGCCTGGACCCTGGGCTCAGAACCGGCGTGAAAGTGTGCGTAGTGGATCGCACCGGTAAATTCCTTGAGGACACCGCTATCTATCCCCATGCTCCCAGGAACCAGTGGGATGAATCGATTGCAGTGTTGGCAAAACTGGCCAAGAAGCACGGCGTCGAACTCATCGCGATTGGTAACGGCACAGCTTCCCGCGAAACCGACAAGCTGGCCAGCGATCTGATCAAGCGACATAAGGAGCTGAAACTCGACAAGGCCATGGTGAACGAAGCCGGCGCGTCTGTGTATTCAGCATCTGACGTTGCCAGAGAGGAGTTTCCAGATCTTGATGTCACCGTGCGCGGCGCCATTTCCATCGCCAGACGCNTGCAGGATCCGCTGGCCGAACTGGTCAAGCTTGACCCAAAATCCGTAGGCGTCGGCCAGTACCAGCATGATGTCAGCCAATTCAAATTGGGGCAGAGCCTAAATGCGGTGGTCGAAGACTGCGTAAACGCCGTTGGCGTGAACGTCAACATGGCCTCAGCAGCTCTGCTCAAGCAAGTTTCCGGTCTCACTGCTTCCATCGCCTCCAATATTGTNGATTACCGCAACCAGCACGGCGAGTTTAANACCCGTAAGGACCTGAAAGCCGTGCCGAGATTCGGCGAGAAAAGCTTCGAGCAAGCGGCAGGGTTTCTGCGAATTGTGGATGGAGAAAACCCTCTCGATGCATCCTCAGTGCATCCGGAGTCTTATAGCATCGTCGAGAAAATCCTGAGGCAGAATCAGAAAAAGGTTGGCGAAATCATCGGTGATCGAAGTTTTCTGTCCAGGCTTAAACCCGAAGACTTCACCGATGAAAAATTCGGTGTACCCACAGTCTCATATATCCTGTCCGAATTAGAAAAACCCGGCCGGGACCCGAGGCCCGAATTCAAATCGGCTGTCTTTAAAGAAGGCGTGGATTCNCTTAAAGATTTGGAAGCAGGTATGACTCTTGAAGGGGTAGTGACNAATGTCACGAACTTCGGCGCTTTTNTCGATATTGGCGTNCACCAGGACGGTCTGGTCCATATTTCCGCGCTATCTAATTCTTTCGTGAAAGATCCTCACACTATTGTGAAGACAGGTGATGTGGTCAAGGTCAAAGTCATGCAAGTCGAACTGCAGCGCAAACGTATCGGCCTGAGCATGAGGCTTGATGACGAGNTTGAACCCCAATCGGCTGGCGATAATNGAGGCCACGCTGGCNACAACAAACCAGCNAAGGCGCGCAGTGGTTCTCAGGCCAANCAAAANTCGAAGCCCCAACAAAAACANGCNGTCGGCAGCTTTGGGGCGCTGTTGCAGAGTGCGGTGAAAGACAAAGATTGAGGCTGCGTAGGACGCATCAGATGGAGGCGCTTGCTGGAGGCACCGGATCTATCCCCAGCCCAGGCGATTTGAAGTTTGTATCAGTACCCAATCGCTTTATTTATAACAGCTTGGCAATGAGCGGANCTATTTCCTCCGGCGGAGTGCGTGGACCTATTCTGTCTATAATCTCACCATGCTTATCAATCAGAAACTTCGCAAAATTCCAGGCAATATCAGCGTCACCCTCCTCGCCTACCTTCGCCGACTTGAGCTGCCGATAAAGATCACAGGCATTATCGCCGTTGACCTCAATCTTGGAGAACATAGGAAAGTTTACCTGGTAGCGGGAGCGCGCAAATTCGAGGATCTCCTCATCGCTGCCTGGCTCCTGCGCGCCGAATTGGTTGCAGGGGAAGCCAAGCACAGCAAATCCCTTGTCAGCATATTTTTCCTGTAGTGCACACAGACCTGTGTACTGATTGGTGAGGCCTCACTGGCTGGCGAGGTTCACCACCAATAGCGCCTGCTCTCGGAAATCTGCAAAGCTGATTTCCTCTCCGGTGATTGAGCGCATCTTAAGATCGTAGATCTGACTCATTGTGTTGCTCCTGTTTCATACATCTAATCTGCATTCATGATTTTCCTGATCAGCTCGATTGGATCTATTCGAGCCGGCAAACTGGACTACCTAGTTCAGCGATATCACGGGTAGGCCAAGCGCCTCCAGGCGCTCGCGCTGGGTTGCGGCGTCACCCACCACCAGGTAGATGAGCTTGCCTGGGTCCGCATAACGTTGGGCCAGGGTNTTGATGTCGTCGATAGCTACAGACTCGACAAAGGCTTCCTGTGCCAGGACGTAATCGTTGGCGTNACCATAATTGCTGATATCTCTCAGCATATCGAGTTTCGCAGCAAAGGTCTCGAAACGGCGAGCGTTGCTCGCCAACAAAAAGCTCTTGGTCGTTGCCAGGTCGGTTTCAGAAAAAGTAGCCGGATATTTTGACAGGATTTCAATTACCGACTCCAGCGCCTCNAGCGTGATATTGGTGCGCACGCCGCTGGATATCTGAAACGGACCGGTATAAACGCTGCCGTCGAAACGAGAACGAATACCGTAGGTATAGCCCTTACCCTCGCGCAGTTCCTGGGTAAGCCGCGAAGCGAAACCGCCGCCTCCAAGGATATAGTTCATGACGCTAGCCGGCCAGTAGTCTTCATCAGTTGCAGCCAGCGCCAGCTTACCAATGCGCAGCACAGATTGACGCGCCCCTGGCACATCATAGAAGTAGACCACCGCATCTTCTCGCGGTTCAGGGAAAATGGGATCAGGCACCGTGACGGCGCGATTATCCCAGCCATTTACAANATCTGCGATTGCTGACTCNACATCTACGGCAGATACGTCACCGGTAATATGAAAGTCAGCAAGACTGGGAACAAGATTGGCCGCATACCAGGTTTGCAGATCCTGCAGCCTTATGTCTCCAACGCTAGCCACCGTGCCGAGCAGGTTGTTGGAGAGGATATTAGCCTCGCCGTACAGCAGGGTATTAAACAGGTTGTTCGCGATGGCATTGGGCTCAGCCTGCTGCTCAGCCAGTTCACCCAGAACCGCCTGTTTCGCCAGAGAAAACTCCGCCGAATCCCAGCGCGGCTCCAGCAACATCTCAGTCATGAGGGCCATGGTCTCATCGAAGCGAGAACTCAGGGTGCGGCCAGAGACGCGGATACCTTCACGGCCCGCCGAGACCTGCAATACTGCGCCCAGTTGTTCGATGGCTGCCTCTAACTCGGCAGGGGTTCTATTCGCCGTACCACGATTGAGCATGGTGGCCACGAGGTTTGCCACACCAACCTTGCCAGGATCATCCAACAGCAACCCGCCATTGATATCCAGGCTAAATTCTACCAGCGGCAGCTCAGCAGTCTCGATACCGTATATACCCATTTCGTTTGCTGNCGTCAGGGTCCAAATTACTGGAATCTTGAGCTCGGGCGCAGGTCCAGCGTTTGGCTCAACGCTGCGATCAAAAGAGGATAAGGTGCGAATATACTGAGCCGATTCTCCATTCAATTCGAAACTCTCGCCGCGTCCTTCCGCCACGATTTGTTCTTCTATCACCGTNGCCGTGNNCGAATCAGCTATTGCCAGGCTCGACTCACCTTTAGGAATGAAACTNGTCGCGATGTAGGGTTTAGCTTTGATGTATTGTTCATAGACGCGCCAGATGTCCTCTTCTAACACTTCAAGATATTTTTCTAATTCTTCATTGATATAGCCAGGATCATCAGCAAATATATTGTACTGGGCCAGTTGAAATGCCTTGCCGAGTACTGACGAGAGATTGTCATAGAAACCCGTTTCTATACCTGCCTTTATTCGCTCCAGATCATCCACCGTAAAACCTGATGACTCGAACCGGGCGAATCCATCCATGATGGCGCTGCGCACGACTGACAGATCCGTGCCGGGAAATGCCCTAACCTGAAGCTGGAGTTGTCCGGCGATCTCGGAATCATAGGCGCCGAAACGAATATTGTTTGTTAGCTCCTGCTCTTCCACCAGTACCTGATACAACGGCGCGCTGCGACCCTCAGTAAGCAAGGCCATCATGATCTCCAGCGCATAACTATCAGGGTGATACACCTGCACGCCAGGCCAGACACTAGTCAGCTCAGGGAGCTGGGCAAAATTGTCCTCCCATAACAGGAGTATCGCCTCATCAAGGGTTGCCGGACGCGGCGTCAGGGGTTCAATTGCATTGCCCGCTGGGATTTCATCAAAATACTGGTATACCCACTCTCGTGCCTGCTCGAAGTCAAAGTCTCCAGCTACCACCAGAGTGGCATTATTTGGCACATACCAGGTGTTATAAAAATTCTTCACATCATCCAGCGTAGCATTTTGCAAATCTTCCAATGACCCGATGACCTGCCAGCTATAGGGGTGATCCGCGGGATAGAGATTTTTATCGATAACGTACTGGGTATGGCCATAGGGTCGGTTATCAACACCCTGGCGCTTCTCATTTTTCACCACCTGCTTTTCTTTTTGCAGTACAGGTTCAGTAACCGTGTTGATGAAATAACCAAGCTTGTCGGCTTCAGCCCAGAGCATGCGCTCTAGCGCGTCATTGGGGACGGTCTGAAAATAATTGGTGCGGTCGCGACTGGTGCTGCCATTGGCCCCGGAACCACCTACCCGGCTACTGAGGCGATCGAGGCCGCCGCGCCCGAGATTTTCCGATTCCAGGAACAGCAGATGCTCGAACAAATGTGCAAAGCCAGTGCGCCCGGTAACCTCACGCGCAGAACCGACATGAAAAGTTAAGGCCACAGCGGTCACGGGATCCGAGGTATCGAGGTGGAAAATCACTTCCAGGCCATTGTCGAGAGTAAATTTTTCAAAATTAATCTCGGCCTGCTGGGCCACGACGGGGCCGGCGATACAGCACAGCACAGCCAAAAACGACGACATCAGTGAACGATAAAACATGTAATTTCCCACCGCTTAAAGTAATCAATTGCATTGATGCGAGCACAATTATAGTGGATTACGCCAAGCCGGTCTGTTCGGATAGAGATTCCTGTGGATCAAGGCGCGATTCAGCCGCCTCTTTTCGACTTGGAGACATCGGGTATGTTCGAGAAACTGCTGTATTTTTTCCGGCTCCCCCTTTAATGTCTCCGCTATGAGTGAACCCAAGCCCCTGAGCGGATACAAAGTAGTCGATTTTTCTGCGGTCTATGCTGGCCCGATCTGCGCGCGCTTCCTGCTTGACTGCGGTGCCGAGGTGGTAAAGGTCGAACCACCGGGAATCGGTGATCTGACCCGTGGAGCCGATGGCATGACACCGGCATTCGCGCATTTCAATGCCGGCAAGCGTAGTATCGCCCTCGATCTGAAATCTGCCAGGGGCCAGCAAATAGCCAGAGAGCTCATTCGCGGGGCGGATATTGTGATTCAGAATTTTCGCCCTGGAATCATGGCCAAGTTTAACCTGGATTATGAAAGCGTAAAGGCTGAACAGCCCGAACTGGTTTATTGCTCGATCTCGGGATTCGGATTAAGCGGTCCCTGGGTAGATCGCGCTGCGTTCGCGCCTATCGTCCATGCCGCCAGCGGCTTCGATACCGTGTTCGGCGCAGGTCAGGCAAATAGTGAAAACCGGCCACCAAATTGGGAAATCATGGTGGCCGATATTCTGACCGGCGCCTATGCCTTTGGCGTGATTCAAACCGCGCTGCTGGGACGCGAACGTTTCGGCCGCGGGGAGCATCTCGATGTCAGCATGATGGATGCAATGATGACCCTGATTCCAGCCCACTTGCAGGCGGCGCAGATGGAAGACCCCTTACCTATCGGTCGGTTCCATCCTGTGCAAACCGGTGATGGCTTTGTCATGGTAACGCCAATCTCCAATAAGAATTTTTCAAGCCTGTGTCAGCTACTGCAACGGCCTGAACTAATGCAAGACCCCAGGTTTGTGTTCGGACCACGCTCCCGACACTTTAAAGAACTCGCGGCGGAAATAGAGAAGTGGTCTGGATCCCTTAGCACGGAAGAGGTTGAAAACGCTCTCAACGCTGCTGGCGTTCCCTGTAGCGCCTATACGAAATTAGACGATTTATTCTCTCACCCTCAAGTGGTCAAGCGGCAATCTTTCTCCACTATTATCGATGACCGACTGGGTGAGTTCCTTATTCAGTGTATCCCAGTAAAATTTCAGCATATGAACAACAGAACCGCATCCTGGGCAGCTACACTCGGCCAACACAGTGATAACGTGCTGCAGACAGAGCTTGGCATGCCAGCTGGAAAAATTGCGGAGTTGCGGGAACAAGGAATTATCTCTTAATCGTATCGCCAGCAAGGAGCCGGCGCGCCGGACCCCTTACTTTGATTACGCGTCAGGATTAGTTATCTTCAATAAATCTTTCAGGCCAAGAAAAACGCGAAGAGGCAGAGTAGCTATGTCAAAACTTAAGCAACTGAGTCGGCGTGACCTCATTAAAGCCGCAGGCATGGGGGCGCTCGCCACTTCGTTCGCAGGCTGTCAATCAGTTCCAAACCCTGGCGCAGGCTACCGGCGCCCCTACTCCCGCAAACCCTGGGTGGCACCCAGAGTCTCAATGGATAATGTCATTCGCGAAATCGTAGGTCATCGCCCTTATCGGCCATCGGGATTTGTAGTGAAAGGCGAACAGTTTGACGAAAAACTCGTGGTGCACAATTACGGCCACGGCGGTGGCGGCATCAGCCTGTCGTGGGGTTCATCTGCCCTAGCGGTACGAGAGACCCTGGGTATGACTCCTGCCAAGGTGGCTGTGATTGGTGGCGGCGTCATGGGCCTGACCAGCGCCCGACTGCTGCAGGATGCCGGGTGGGAGGTGACGATTTACACGCGCGATATGGCGCGCCACACCACGTCTAGTGTTGCCGGCGGAGAATGGGGCCCTTATAGCGTGCACGACCCCTCCATATCGACGCATGAATTCAAATCCCAAATCCAGTTCGCTGCCCGCATTGCCCACCATGCGTTCACCACCCTTGGCGGTACGGATTATGGC